>NVRR01000025.1 GCA_002732675.1 Sneathiella sp.
CCGGCTCAGCAACAAACAGTGTCGTGCTGTCCATGGGGCTCGGGCTGACCTTGTTCGTGACGGTCGCGCTGATTGAGGGGAATTTAACCCGGCAAGTGCAGGAACAATTGCCGGAAAAGGCACCCGCCTTCTTCTTTATTGATATCCAGTCGGATCAGCTCGATGATTTCGTCGCAACGGCCGAGGCAATCTCGGGCGTCAGCGATGTCAACCATGTGCCCAATATGCGGGGGCGGATAACCAGGGTTAAAGGCATATCCGCCAGCGAGGTTTCCGTGGCGCCGGAAGCCAAATGGGCCTTGCGCGGAGACCGCGGCCTTACCTATGCGGCGACGCCACCACCGGGCGCGGCCGTGGTCGAAGGCGACTGGTGGCCAAATGACTATACAGGACCGCCGCTGATCAGCATGGACCGTGGCGTGGGGAAGGGTATGGGGCTTGAACTCGGTGACAATCTCACGGTCAATGTCATGGGTCGGGAGATCGACGCGACAATCGCCAATTTTCGCGAAATTGACTGGACGACGCTTGCCATCAATTTTGTCATCGTCTTCGACCAAAACACGTTGCAAAGCGCGCCGCACGGCCATTTGGCCACGGCAAAAGCCGAAACCGCGGCCGAGGCTGATTTGTTTCGTGAGGTCACCAACAAGTTCGCCAATATTTCCGTCATCCGAATGAAGGAAGCCTTGCAAACCGTCAGCCGAATACTGGAGCAGCTTTCATCTGCAGTTTCAGCCACATCGTCCATAACGTTGATTGCCGGAATTCTGGTGTTGGCGGGCGCCTTCGCGGCAGGCCATCGCAAACGTGTGTATGACGCGGTAATTCTGAAAGTTCTGGGTGCCACGCGCAAAGATATTTTTCGGACATTTTTGCTGGAATATGCCTTGCTGGGTCTGGTGACGTCGGTGATTGCGGCGCTTGCGGGCTGGACCGCGGCCTATCTGGTGATCACACAATTATTGGAGGCAAAATGGATCAGCCTGCCGTTCACAATCGCCGCAACAATTTTTATCAGCATTGCGGTGACCCTGGTGTTCGGGTTGTTGGGATCCTGGCGGGCGCTCGGTGAGAAAGTCGCTCCGGTTTTGCGGATCGACTGACAAAAAAACGGCCATGAGGGTTCAGAGGAACCTTCAGGGCCGAACAAAAAGGCGGAAACCTTTTTAAAACGCGTGCAGATCAGCTTTTCGTTGCGATTTTAAATTCTTCCTTGGAAAGCTCACCGCTTTTGTCGATATCTGCGGCTGCGAACTGCTC
Source organism: Sneathiella sp. (assembly GCA_002732675.1). Lineage (GTDB taxonomy): Bacteria > Pseudomonadota > Alphaproteobacteria > Sneathiellales > Sneathiellaceae > Sneathiella. The sequence goes on from NVRR01000025.1 coordinate 1,264, forward strand.
CTTGCTGGTGTCGGGCATAACAACGATCAACTCTTCAAAGCTGACAGCGCCGTTTCCGTCGGTATCAATGACGGCAAAGTCCGGTGTTGCGGCCAGTACTGGCGCTGCTGACAGAACTGCGATGCTGGCGGCTGTGATCAATAATTTTTTCATAACAAGTCTCCGTTTCAATAAAGGAAGACGGGCCGATGTTAAATTGGCTTGCGGTCCGTCGAACGATCGGTCGGTAGACTTATTTGACAATCACTCCGCCGTCGCTCTGGGAAGGAGATTGACGGCAAATCATGGCGGTAAAAAGATCAGAATTGGGCAGCTTAAGGGAAATATTATGGCGGATAAAGTCACTTATATGTAGAATATCGCCGGAAATAAATGCAGTATCCGTCAGCTCTGAACGTTACAGGTCTTCTTGATTTCAGCGATTTTCTCATCCAGCTTTTTGTTGTAGTCGCCGCTGGCAATTTTGATGTGCTGACCTTCAGTTCGGGTGAGAACACCGACGACCAAGCCTATTGGGAGAATAGCCTTAACGCCATCTACGATCTGTTTTCCGGTATGGACTTTTTCACTCTGCAATACCCGAAGATCTCCTGGGGCTGTCGCACAATTAACCGGCTTTTTCTCGTTTGCGGATGCCTCTTTATAGGTTTGCTTTTCTTTTTTCTCGGCGGCGCAGCCAACAGAAAGCGTGGCGACGACAGCTAGGGCTGCAAACGTGAAAATTTTCATGGAAACTTCTCCTGAGAGGCGAATAGAGAGATTAATTCTGGCTTGAAACCTATTTAACCCGCCCCGCAAAAGATGGTCAAGGCGTATCTGGGCAATATTTATACAAGTAGCAAAGCATTATTTTCTCCGGTATTTCTCGATTTCGGCGCATTTCCCCGCTATGTTGCCGTCATAAGCTGATTTTAAAGGTTTCTTGACGTTGATTTTCCTTGAAATTGGCGGTGAAAAATACAATATCAATCGTGAATTCAACTCGTTAGAGGGATTATTGATGGCTACAGACTTTTCCAAGCTAAACTCCGCACGGGCCGGATCTGCGGATCAAGCGGTTCTTGATGAGGGCCTGCGCAGCTATATGCTGAAGGTCTATAACTATATGGCGTCCGGTTTGGCGCTTAGCGGCATTACAGCGGCGATCACCGCGAACACACCTGTAATTTATAACGCAGTCTTCGGAACGCCGTTGCAATGGGTTGTCATGTTTGCGCCGATCGGCTTTCTGCTGCTCATGTCTCGGACGAGTACGAGCACGACGCGGATCCTGTATTGGGCTATGGTTGCTACCTTCGGTGTTTCCATTGCTTATATTTTCCAGGTTTATACGGCGGAAAGTATCACGCGGGTATTCTTTATAACTGCGGCCACTTTCGGCAGCGCCAGCCTTTATGGCTATGTCACCAAGCGTGACCTGACCGGTATGGGCAGCTTCCTGTTTATGGGGCTGATCGGGATTATTATTGCATCAGTTGTGAATATTTTCCTCGCTTCTAGTATGATGCATTTCGTGATCTCCGTGATTGGCGTCCTGATTTTCACCGGTCTGACTGCCTTTGATACGCAGCGGTTGAAATCTCAATATTATCACGGTCACAGTGAAGAGGTGTTGGAACGCGGCGCTATCATGGGTGCGGTTTCCATGTATCTGAACTTCCTGAACCTGTTCATGTTTATGTTGAGCCTGCTTGGTAATCGCAACTAGAACAGCAACAGATAATGATAAAAAAACCCGGCCTTGCGCCGGGTTTTTTGTTGTCTGTGCCCACAAGGCTGTTACACTTGAGCATAAATAAACATCCCTGATAAAAAATAAGAAAGGGACAGTCTTATGCGCCTTCTCATCGCTATGATGAAGCACGAAACCAATACCTTCTCGCCCATCGTCGCCGACTGGAAGCGGTTTCAGGACTGGAGTGCGTATTTTGGCGAAGATGCCTTGAAAGCCTATGACGGGACCGCGATGCCCTTTGGCGCCTATGTAGAGCTGGCGCGCGCGGCCGGGGCGGAGATTATCACGCCCGTCGCGGCAGAGGCCATGCCGTCCGGTCCGGTGACCGAAGACGCCTTCAATCGCATGGCGGAACCTATTCTGGTGGCTGTGCGTGCGGGCGTTGATGCCGTCATGCTGGATTTGCATGGAGCCATGGTCGCTGAGCACACCGATGATGGCGAAGGCACCCTGCTTGAACGGATAAGGGAAATTGATCCTGACCTTCCCATCGCCGTTACGTTGGACCTGCATTGCAATCTGACGGACAAGATCGTTAATAACTGCACCGCACTCATTGGGTATAAAACCTATCCCCATGTGGATATGTATGAGGTCGGCAAGCAAATCGGGGAGGTTCTGCTGGACAGCATGGCGGGCAAGGTGACCCCGGTGATGTCCTGGGGGAACACACAGCTTCTCAGCCAGACATTGCGTCAGGGCACGGATAATGAACCCATGGCCACCCTTATCCGAATGTGCCGGGAGGCCGAAAACGAACCCGGCGTTCTCGCCGCCACCGCCTTTGGCGGCTTTGCGCTTGCGGATATTCGCGATTCTGGGAATTCCGTCATTGTGGTAACCGATGGCGATAAAGCCAAAGCTGATGAAGTCCGGGACCGGATTTTGGCGAAGGCCTGGGAGCTACGCGAAGATTTTGTCTATGAGCATATTCCGCTTGAAGAGCAGGTCGCCAAGGCCAAGGAACTGACCGACGGTCCTGTCTTGTTGTTGGATCACGCCGATAACTGCGGCTCCGGCGCGACGCAGGATGTGATGACGGTGATTGAGGAAGTGCTGCGTCAAGGGCTTGAGGACGTGGCCGTCGGCGCTGTCTGGGATCCGGGCGCGGTGCAGGAAATGCAGACGGCGGGTGTTGGCTCGACGGTTACCATCAAGCTCGGCGGTAAGACTGATATGCCGGCCATTGGCGAAGTCGGGGAACCCTTGACCCTTACGGGGACCGTGAAGGTTTTGACCAACGGGGAGTGGATAGTCCGCGGACCCATGTATACGGGCGTGAAAGTCTTTATGGGGCCAACGGCGGTTCTCGATACCGGCAATATGGAAATCGTCATTGTTTCAAACCATCATGAACCCTGGGATACAGGTGTGTTCACTTCAGTTGGTATTCAGCCCGAGCATAAACGCTATCTTATCTTAAAAAGCCGTATCCATTATCGCGCCGGTTTTGCCCCCATCGGCAAGGCGACCCTGACCTTGGACGGCAAAGGTGTGACGACATCGGACAACAATCTGCTGCGCTATGAAAATGTGCGGCGGCCCATCTATCCACTGGATCTAATCAACGAGCCTTAAGTTATGCAACGTGATTTATTTGATAACCCCCTCTCCACCACCTCTCCCGTCACCAAAGCGGCCATAGACGGCTTTGTTGAAAGCTATATTGGCTTTGGTACTGACTTCGTGCCCATATTTGATGCGTCCGATAAGGACCCAGATTGCCTGATGGCGGCGGCGTATGGTTGCTTGCTCGGCCTGTTTATGGAAACGCCAAATAGGCTTGAGATTGCCGGTAGGTATTATCAGCGGATGATCGCTGCCATGGGCGGCGGCGATAACCGGGAGCGGCAATTTGCGGCGGCGGTGATGGCGATGCATGACAAGGATATCTCGGGCGCGCTTAAAAACCTTAAAAGTCTTGCTACTGAATATCCCGGCGATTTATTCGCGGCAAAACTTGGCCAGAATCTCTTCTTCAATACTGGCAATGACGAAGGGATGCTTTGGCTTGCCGATCAGGTCATAGAGCGCCACAGGACTTGCGCCTATGCCTATGGTATGCGGGCCTTTGGCCGCGAACAAATGAGTATGCTGGATCTGGCCGAGGAAGACGGGCGCCGGGCGACGGAGATGCAGCGAAAAGAACCCTGGGCCCATCATGCGGTTGCCCATGTGATGCTGACCCAGGGCCGTCATGACGAAGGCATAAAATGGATGAGCGATCTTTCGAATGAATGGGACGATCGGAACAGTTTTATGCTGACCCACAACTGGTGGCATCTGGCACTTTTCTATCTGGAGCAGGAAGATTTCGAAACGCCGCTTGAACTTTACGATATGAAAGTTTGGGGCGTTGATAAGTCCTATAGCCTTGATCAGGTCAATGCCATTTCCCTCCTCTGGCGGTTGGAGCAGTTGGGCGTCGATGTCGGCAATCGCTGGCAGGACCTGGGCGATCGCGTGGCGGCACGCAGCTTTATCAATGATCAACCCTTCTACGACATGCATTACGCCTACGTCTTGGCACGTGCCGGGAAAAAGGATGCCCTTGATGCCTTGATGACGGGGATTAAAAAAATGGCGTCTGAGGCCCCGGAATTGACGCGCGGTGGATGGGCCGAGGTTGCACTGTCCGCATGTCGCGGCTTTATCGCCATTGCAGCGGGGGATTATAAGGGGGCAGTTGAGCATTTGCGTCATGTGCAACCGCGGCTTCAGGAAATTGGTGGCAGTCATGCCCAACGGGACCTGTTTGAGCTTGCCTGGCTGACCAGTCTGATAAAAGCGGGCGACGTAGGGGCCGTTTTGCCTCGGCTCGAAAAACGCCTGAAATTCAGGCCTCATATCCCGATGGAAAAGAGCCTGATGGCGCTGGTGGCTTCATAAAGGGCTCAAAATCTGCTATTGTCAGCGCCAATTCGTATTTGAGAAGAAGGCAATAACCGGGATGACAAAGCCTGATATGACGACGGATACATCGGCACGCAAAGTCTTCGCGCTTCTCGATGAATATGGTTCCAGTCATCAGAACAAGACCAACAAGCAGATCCACTGGATTGCCGTGCCGGTTATCTTCTGGACGATTGTGGCGCTTCTCTGGGAAATTCCGGGTCCGTCGGTTTTCAATGATTTTAATATCCTCAACTGGGCGACGGTTGCGCTCTTCTTCTCGCTTATCTATTACACCCGGTTGTCGTGGACCCTGGCTGTTGGGCTACTGGTTTTTACATTCCTCTGTTTTGGCGTTATCACGCTTTATTTATCCGCTCCGCTGCTGGGGTTGCCGCTTTGGCAGTTCGCTATTCTACTTTTCGTCATTGCCTGGGTTTTCCAGTTTGTCGGCCATAAGATCGAGGGCAAGAAGCCCTCGTTCTTTAAAGACGTACAGTTCCTGTTGATCGGCCCGGCCTGGTTGATGAGTTTTATCTACCGCAAGATCGGGATCCCGATTTAGGAACCTGACCCTAGCCTTTCACAACCAGTTTGTAATCCGGTGTGGTGTTAAGCGGGCAGGAGTAGAGATACTCGCCTTCCTTCAATTCCACTTCATAATCAAGGGTCTTCCCCGTATCCATACCGCCGCCTGAGATACTGATCTTGTTCAGCTGATGCAATGGATTAGCCCAGTTAAAATCATGTTCACGCAGCCAAAAACCCAGTGAATACGGCACGTTTTTGTTGGTCACCCGGAAGATATATTTGCCGGGCTTCAAGGTCAGGGCTTCCGAGCTCATCACCCGTTTGTCGCCTGTTTCAGCGTTGATCTTTTCGCAATCAGCCTGTTCGTTCGACATATACATATGGTCGACACCGTTTTCCGCCTCAACGAACTGGCAGGGTGTTTGGGTCAGGGTGATAATTGTGACATCTTCTCCGGCCGCGAAGCTGGCAGGGGAAAGTCCGGTGAGAAGCGCGGCTGAACCAACGGCGGCCGCAAATATGTAGGAAAGTCTTTTCATTTATTTTACCCGATTCCATCTGATAAAAAGCTGCGATACACAGTATAATTTCAGTAATGCTGGGCTAATTGCAATTCACACCGTGTCACTGATACGTGAGTTCGATTTAGGGGCGGGACCCTAGTCGATTGTTTTAAGCCGCTTGCGATCAAAAATTTTGAGAACCTGATCCAGGGTCTTGCCGCGTTTCAGGATACGCCCGCTCTGTCCCAGCACCGAATAGGCACCCTGCTTGGCGGCCAGACGCGGTTCTTTATAAATCCGGAACAACGGTTTATCGGTGGTACGATGGAAAATAGCGAAAATACAGGCTGTCTTTTCCTGTCCAATGGCATAGTCACGCCATTCAGATTTGGCGACCATCTGACCGTAAACCTGTAAAATCTTACCAAGTTCCAGGCGATTGAAAAAAACAGGCTGTTGGAATTGCCCCGACCGGGCGTTTTGTGCCGATCGGGTTAAATAGTGTTCGTCGAAACTGACAACCTCGCTCATTTTCGCTCCAGTTTGCCTCAACGCGCCTATTTTCGGCCAAGCTGACTATTTCGTCAAGTTTTGTGACCATTTTTTTATGTCCGCGGCTCCCTATATGAGTATTGTATCGGCATGGTCCGGATTTACAGAGGCAAAAAAGGGAATCAGAGGCATGGCGGATAAGATTTCGAAAAGTGATGCGGAATGGCAGGCACAACTGACATCGGAACAGTATAAAGTCGCGCGAAAGAAAGGCACAGAAAGACCGTTCACCGGCGTCCATAACGACAATAAGGATCCGGGAACCTATCATTGCATTTGTTGCGAGGCGCCGCTTTTCTCCTCTGCGACAAAATTTGAATCGGGCACCGGCTGGCCCAGTTTCTACAAACCCATTGAGGGGGAAATGGTCGGTGAAGTTAACGACAGCAGTTTCTTTATGCGCCGTACGGAAGTTATCTGTAATCGATGCGATGCGCATTTGGGCCATGTCTTCCCCGATGGGCCGCAGCCCACGGGGCTGCGCTATTGCCTGAATTCGGCGTCCCTGGATTTCAAAGGCGAGGATGGCAAATGACGGAAGACAAAACAAAAAAGCCAATTGCCATAAAGGCCGAGGATGTGACACCGCGTGGCAAGCCATCTAACTATCCCGAGCCCTTCTTTAGTCGCATGGGCGGGCGGGAGAAACGTCAGCTGGGCGATGTCTTCGGGCTCAGGAACTTCGGTGTAAACCTGACTAAACTGATGCCCGGCGCGGAGTCAGCTCTGCTGCACCGGCATAGCAAGCAGGACGAATTTATCTATATCCTTGAAGGCGAACCAACGCTGGTGACCGAAACGGAGGAGCTAACCCTTGGCCCCGGATCATGCGCCGGATTTCCCGCCCAGGGCGCGGCTCATCAGCTGGTCAACCGGACAGAGGAAACCGTGGTCTTTCTTGAAGTCGGGGACCGCTCCAGCGGCGACGAAGGCAGCTACCCCAAAGACGACCTGAAAGCCGCCCTCGGCGCCGACGGAAAATGGCAATTCACCCATAAAGACGGCCGACCTTATTAGATAGCAAGGAGGCTATATGATGTACCCAGCGGAATTGGATGGAGGGGTTAGATGTTACAGGCGTGTTTAAATGGCGGGCGCCCTAAATCTGAGGAGATTGCGGTACCGACGACTCCTGAAGAATTAGCGGAAGATGCAAAAGCGGTTCGGGCTGCGGGTGCCGACGAACTCCATGTTCATCCCCGAAATAGCAATGGGGATGAAACCCTCGATCCTGATGATATCGCGCGGTGCATGTCAACGATACGGGATGCGGCGCCAAAGATGTCGGTTGGGGTAAGTACAGGCGAATGGATCACGCCGGACTTGGGTTCGCGTCTTGAGCAGATTGAGCACTGGCATGTTCTGCCTGACTACGCCTCTGTGAATATTAAGGAATCAGGTGCTTTTGGGACTATGGACATACTACTCTCAAAAGGCATTGGCGTTGAGGTTGGCATTTGGAGTGCAGAGGATGCCGAGCGTTTCCGCGCCTTTTCAAATGGGCCCGATTGCCTTCGGATTTTGATCGAGATGACCAGCGGAGACCCCAAAAGCGCAATGGCTGAGTATCAGGCAGTTATGAAGATACTGTCGACCTACCCGTTCAAATTGCCCATTTTGCTGCACGGCAATTCCGGTAGTGTCTGGACGATGATACGCGAAGCGGCGCAGCAAGATTTCTCGACCCGTGTCGGGTTTGAGGATATATACGCTTTGCCGAATGGAGACGCGGCAACAAGTAATGCCGCGCTCGTGGCTGAAGCTATCAAGATCATACATGAGATCCACGACGGCCGATAATAACCACTTTCCGGCTAGCTTTTTTCTCTCAATTCCCCAGAAAAATGGCAAGCGGCAGTATGATCGGGGCCGACATTGATCAGGGGTGGTTTATCGATTTTACAGATATCCCGGGCCATGGGGCAGCGATCCTGGAACGAACAGCCGCTGCGTTGCTCGGTTTGGCCGGTGACGTTGCCGGCAAGTTTGATGCGGTCGCGCTTTTTGCCGGATCCGGGTTTTGGCACGGCGTCCAGCAGGATGCGGGTATAGGGATGGGCGGGGGCAGAGAACAGATCTTCTGTTCGGCCTTTTTCGACGATCTCGCCCAGATACATCACTGCCACTTCATCACAGAGATATTCTACAACTGCCAGGTCATGGCTGATAAACATAAACGTGACGCCAAATGTGTCCTGCAGGTCTTTCAAGAGGTTGAGCACCTGTGCCTGCACCGAGACATCAAGGGCGGAGACAGCTTCATCGGCGACGATGAGTTCTGGATGGGTAATGAGCGCGCGGGCAATGGCAATACGCTGGCGCTGGCCACCTGAAAATTCGTGGGGGTATTTGTGGGCATCCCGTTGCTTGAGGCCGACAGATTCCAGCGCTTCCGTGACCCTGCGGGCTCGTTCTTCCTGTGTTATCGGGCCAAGGGCAGCCAGCGGCTCGGCCACGATCCAGCCAACGTCATGATGCGGATCAAGTGATCCATAGGGGTCCTGAAACACCATCTGGAAATGCCGTCGCAAGGGTCGGAGTTGATCGAAGCTAAGCCCTACCACTTCATTCCCGAGGATTTTCACCGAGCCTGCATCGGTTTCCTCCAGCGCCATGACATTTCGGGCCAGAGTGGATTTACCGCACCCGCTTTCGCCGACAATGCCAAAGCTCTTGCCCTTTTGAATGTCGAAACTGACCCCGTTCAGCGCGTAAACATGCCCCGGTGACTTGAACAGGCTTTCCCGTGGTAGCCGATAATGACGGACGAGGTCACGGACTTGCAGGACGGCGACGGTCGTAGGCTCTGTCATGCGAACAACCCTTCCGCCTTCATTGTACGGGCCTTGTCTAGATGGTAGCAGGCGACGTTGTGCCCGGCTGTAAGCTGTCGCAGGGGCGGCGCGGAGTTTCGGCATTCCGCCGTCGCCAGTGGGCAGCGGTCAGTGAAGGTACATCCGCTTGGCAGGTTGATCAGATCAGGAACCACTCCGGGGATGGTCATTAGCCTTGATGTGCGCCCCATCCCCAGTTTAGGCATGGCTGCAAACAGCCCCTGACTATAGGGATGGCTAAGGGCCTCAAAGAAAGTCTCTGTCGGGCCCGTTTCCACGGCCGCCCCACCATACATCACCATAATCCGGTCGGTATTTTCAGAAATCACCCCCAGATCATGGGAAATCAGGATTAGCGCCATGTCTTCTTCGCGGACCAGCGACTGGATAAGTTCGAGGATCTGGTCCTGAATGGTGACATCAAGGGCTGTCGTCGGCTCGTCGGCAATCAGGATGTCGGGAGAGCAGGAAAGGGCCATCGCGATCATCACCCGCTGCCGCTGCCCGCCCGAAAGCTGATGTGGATAATTACCGAGCCGTTCCTGCGGGTTCGGAATGCCGACACGATCCAGCAGCCGAACAGCTTCGGCTTTGGCCTCGGCTCTCGTCATGTTTTTATGCAGACGCAACGGCTCCATCACCTGTCGGCCGATGGTATGGACAGGGTTTAATGATGTCATCGGCTCCTGAAAAATCATCGCCATGCGGTTGCCGCGCAAGGCACACATCTCGGTTTCGGGCTTCTGCAGGAGGTTTTCGCCGTTAAACTCGATCTTCCCGGTGGTTTCACTGCGTTCCGGGAGCAAGCCCATCAGCGCCAGAGCGGTTATAGATTTGCCGCAGCCGCTTTCGCCAACAATGCCGAGGGTCTCGCCTTTTTCGAGGGAGAAATTCATATCCCGGACCGCGCGGGCGGCGCCATCAGCGGTGGAGAGGGTAACGCTTAAACCGGTGACGTTCAGTAGCGGCATCAGCGTTTCCTCGAGAGGCGAGGGTCAAGCACATCACGCAGGCCATCCCCCAGAAGATTGAGGCCGAAAACCGCGGTAGCGATGGCGATGCCTGGATAAATCGCCTGCCACGGATCAAGGAACATCAGGGCCTGCGCCTCGTTCAACATCCGGCCCCAGGATGGATGTGGTGGCTGCGTACCAAGGCCGAGATAGGAAAGCGCGGCTTCGGCCAGAATAGCGATCGCAAACAAGATCGTCGCCTGGACAATGATGATGGACAGGATATTGGGCATAATATGCTCAAAAGTGATGCGAAAGCGGTCTTTTCCCGAAGCGCGCGCCGCCATGACGAACTCGCGGGTCCAGATGGCGTTGGCGGTTCCGCGAACCAGCCGGGCAAATACCGGTATGTTGTAAAGGCCGATAGCGAGGATTGAATTGACGCCACCTGGGCCCAAAATGGCGGTGATCATGATCGCCGAGAGGATTGCGGGGAAGGCGAATGAAAAATCGCTGAACCGCATGATGAGCTCTTCTGTCCAGCCGCGCCGGGCCGCCGCCAGCAGGCCAAGGCTGACCCCGACCGCAAGACCGATGGAAACGGCAACGACGGCAACGGCAATGGAATTCTGGGTGCCGGTCATCAACATTGAAACAATATCGCGTCCGAACTGATCCGTTCCCAGCCAATGCGTGCTCGAGGGTGGCAGGAACCGGTTCGCAATGGAGATATCGTAAGCGGACCCTGGCGTCCAGAACAGCGAAACAGCGGCGCACACCAGCAAAAACCCCGTCATCACACCGCCGACCATAAAACTGCGGCTGCGACGGCATCTGGCCAGAAAGGAAAGGGACGTGCTGCTGTTCATATGTCCTGCGCCTTCAGCCGGGGATCAATGACGGCGTAGAGCATATCAACAATGAAATTGACAGTGATTACCATGGCGGCAAGCAGCAACACGACATTTTCCACGACGATGGTATCGCGATTATTGATGGCCTTCAGCACCAGCGAGCCGAGCCCTGGGATATGAAATACATTCTCGACGACGACGGTCCCGGCCAGGAGGCCCGCGAACTGAATCCCGGTAACGGTGAGGACCGGGATCAGGGCATTGCGCAGAACGTGTAGCCAGAGTGTTGCTCGCTGGCTGAGGCCTTTCGCACGGGCTGTCCGCACATAATCCTCGCGATAGACTTCCAGTACGGCGGAGCGGGTGATACGGGCAAGGATGGCGCCGACGACGGTCGCCAGCGCAATGGCCGGCAGCAGCAAGGCCTTGAAACTTTTAAAAATGCCCTCGTCCCAGCCCGGAAATCCGCCCGCTGGAAACCATCTGAGCTCAATGGCGAAGAACATGATCAGCAACACGGCCAGCCAGAAATTCGGGATGGAAATCCCCAGCTGACTAAACCCCATAAGGCCAATATCGGCGGGTTTGTTGTGATTGGCCGCCGCATAGAGGCCAACGACCAATGCCAAAGTAATGCTGAAAGTAATCGAGATAATAGCGAGAGGGACGGTAATCCAGAGGGCACCTTCGACGAGTTCCCACACGGGAACCTTATAGGCATAGCTCATGCCCATTTCCCCGACTAACAGCCCGCTAATCCAATCCCAGTAGCGCACTGGTGCGGAGCGATCAAGGCCAAGCTCTGTGGTGAGCAACGCGACCATTTCATCGGTTGCGTTGATCCCCAGAATAACCAATGCCGGATCCCCGGGGAGAATTTCCATTACAACGAAAATGACCATGGACGCGCCGATTAGGGTCACAATCAGTGTCAGCAGCCGTTTCGCGAAAAAGATACTCATTGTTATTTTTGCCAGACAAGTGGAGAAAAGCACGCCTGTCGGATTGGTTTCGTGCAAACTAACGTTATCGCCAGAAACCGGGAGGGTCAATCGTCGATCTCACGGGGTTTGTTCGCACTGCGCTAGAATGCCGCACCATAAGAAAATATGTTGTTCCCTAGGGCAAGCTCGATTATTGATGAGGTTGCGGCGAAATCTCCTTCACTAAAACCCGGAATGAATATGAATAAGGTTTTCACCCTCTTAATCGCGTTATTCTTGACCGCCAGCGCTGTCGTCATCGGGCTTTGGGCGACCGGGTTGGTTCAATTCGGAGCGGGCGGCAAGTCTGGATCGTCTATCGTGATCGCCGGAGCCCCGCAAATCGGCGGCGCGTTTGAGTTGGTCAACCATAAAGGCGAGGCGGTTACGAACGCGGATTTTAACGGAAAGCTGATGCTGGTTTTCTTCGGCTACACGTTCTGCCCGGATGTCTGTCCGACTGAAATGCAGACATTATCGGTGGTGATGGAGGAACTGGGGGATGATGCAGGTGACGCCGTCCCGGTTTTTGTGACCGTCGATCCATCGCGCGATACGGTGCCGGTTATGGCGGGGTTTGTTGAGGCATTTCATCCGTCCTTTGTCGGTCTGACTGGCAGTGAGGCGCAAATCGCTGATATCAAGAAACGGTATAAGGTATTTAGCCAGCGCGACGAGAATGGCGATCCGGAATATTATCTTGTTGATCATACGTCCTATACTTATCTGATGGACCGCAAGGGTGATTTGATCACCGTCTTTGCTTACGGAACGCCGCCCGAAGATATGGTCGCTAAAATACGTGAACAACTCTGATTTTAAAGGAATATGCGATGCGAAAGATGCGTTTTTTATCACTGATTTTATTGGCGGTGGTTGTAACTACCGGAATTTACGCTGATCCCACCTCGGCTTTAAGCGCGGAAAAAGACGGGGTCATCGTCGAAGATGTCTGGGCGCGGGCCAGACCTGACGGAGCCATTGTCGGCGGTGCATTTCTGACAATCCGTAATGACGGAAAGAAAGCTGAACGGCTGATTGATGTCCGTTCCCCGGCCGCCCGGCGCGTAGAGATTCATGAAAGCTTTATGAAAGACGGTGTGATGAGCATGGCGCCAACGGACGCGATTACGATTGCTCCAGGTGAAAAAATTGTCCTGAAGCCCGGCGGATACCATGTCATGCTGATGGGCCTCAAAGAAAATCTGAGTGAAGGCCGCCGATTCCCGCTTACCCTGGTTTTTGACCGTGCCGGAGAAATTGAAGTGTCGGTACATGTCAAAGACGCCGGTGCGATGGCCTACAAATAATTTCTGCAGCCATTTAATCTGTGGATAAAGCAAGCGTGAGAAGAAGAGGTACGGATTTTCCGCACCTCTTTTTTTTTATGCAAATTCCGCTGTGGCGGAAACCGCCAATTCACCGTCCGGTCCAATAGCCCAGACCGAACATTTTCCGTCATCCTCGGCCTTTCCCGTCAGAGTGAAGGGCGCAATGTCAAAAACCGGGTTAAAGTTGCGGAAATCAAATTTCTTAAGCGGGCGATTGCCCATATTCTTGACCGCGAGCCGCATCAGCAGCGTACCCAACAACGGACCGTGAACGATCAGACCGGGGTACCCCTCCTCCTGTTGGCAATAATCGCGATCATAATGGATACGATGGCCGTTGAAGGTGAGGGCGGAGTAGCGAAATAGCATCACCGGGTCCGGCGTGACAGTGATATCCCAGGTCCCGTTTGTTGGCGCTTGCTGGGGCGTTTTCTGAGCGCTCCCCTCTGCCTTTGGCGCATCGCGGAAGACAATATCATGCTCCTCCGTGATGCAGATACCGTTTGCTGTTGAGACCTCATGCTCGACGGTGATAAACACCAGATTTCCCGTCCGTCCGGATTTTGGTGTGACAGACTTTATGGTAGAGGTTTTCTTCGCCGTCTCTCCGGCCGCCAGCGGCTGGTGAAAGGTCAAGCGCCCACCTGCCCACATACGCCGGGGGAGGTCTACAGGCGGCAGGAAATCGCCCTTAAATGTATGGCCGTCATTGGCCAGTCTCGATTGTTTGTCGGTCGGCAGGAAATACATCCAATGCCCTCCAGGCGGCACAACCGACGGTGCCGGAACGTCTTCATCCATCAGGGCCGCAAATCCATCCAGGGACTGCGGGTGAATAATTTCGGTACACTCGATGTGATTGCCAATCCAATCTGTCATTTTTTTCATTTTTTATACTCTTGGTTGCCATGGGGGTATCGGACAATTAGCATATGCGCAATAAATGCAGGCGTAAATTGAAAGCGTGGGCTCAATGCCGGAAGAGTTGAAGATTATCAAGTTACCGAACATCGATTTGTCGGACACTCCCGATATCGAAACGGCGGCAAAACGGATTTTTCACGAATCCGCTCAGCATCTCCGCGATAACTTCGTTCATTTTCAAAAACATGGTGATGCCGCAGCCCTGATGCAGATCCGCATTGGGATGCGGCGCATACGGGTTGCCATGACTGTCTTCCGCCAGATTATTCCGGGCGACGTTCGATCAAGGTTCAATCGCGAATTCCGCTATTTTGGGAACATGCTTGGGGAGGCCCGGAATATGGACGTCTTTCTGGATGGGATGCTAGCGGAGAATTTCAACAAGAAGCCCTTGAACAAAGCGGGCGCGGAGCTGCGGCTTCACGGGGAGGCGGTGCGGGGGGAGGAATATGAGGTTATCAAGCGGGAGATTTTTGGCGGACATTTTGAATCAGTTCTGAAAGCCTTTGATAACTGGCTCAAGAGCAACTGGTCTTCCAAACTTGGCAAGGCGGCCACCAAAATGATGGGCAGACCCGTGACCCCGTTCGCCCTCTCCGTCATTGATGAGGGCCGTATCGAGCTGCTCAATCAAGGCGCCGAGGCAGAGCATTTATCTGCGGCTGAGCTTCATGACGTGCGAAAATATGCGAAGCGCGCGCGCTATCATCTCCGGTTCTTCTCTTCCTTGTTTACGGAAGAAAAGATGCGGGAAGGCTTTTCCATTCTGGTTCAGATGCAGAATTGCCTCGGACATATCAATGATGTGAAGGAGGAAATGATCATCCTTGGCCAGCTGACCGAAAATGTCCGCGCGGATTATTTCGCCAATGTCCTGCGCTACAACGCCAAGGTCACCGAACAGGCCGCCGACAGTATTGACGGATATCTGGAAGAATTTGCGGAGCTTTGGCAGTTATATGAAGGTTTCACCCTGGAAACGAAAGACCTGCGCGGTCCTAATTAATTACCGGCGCCGAAACGGGAGTGCCAACATCCAGAATATGCTCTGCTTCTTGTCCTTTTGATATTCATGGAGACCGATTGTCATCCCGTCATGCCCTTCGGACGGCTCTGCCGTGTAGGTCCGGAACATGTAATCCCACCAAGGCAGGTTAAAGCCAAAATTGTTATTATGTTCGGCCCGGATCACAGAATGATGAACCCGATGCATGTCCGGCGTCACCATGAACAGGCGCACGACCCGATCAATGGCTTTGGGCAGCCCTGCATTGGCATGATTAAACATGGCAATGGAACTGAGGAGGATCTCAAAAATAATGACGGCAACCACCGGCGGGCCAAGGGCGAAGACGACGACCAGCTTGACCAACATGGAGAGGAAAATTTCGACAGGGTGAAAACGGGCGCCGGTCGACACGTCATAATCCACATCCGCATGATGCATCTTGTGCAACTGCCATAGCAGTGGAATTTTATGAAACACCACATGCTGCCAATAAATAACCATATCCTGCAGGATCACGGCCAGAATAATCGTAACCGGCAAAGGGAGCTCAATAATATTGAAAAGGCCCCAGCCTTTCTCTGCCGCCGTTGCAGCGGCACCGACGGCCAAAACCGGAAACAGGACCCTGAGCAGGAAGGTATTGAAAAACGTTACCCCGAAATTGTTCACCCAACGCCAGGGTTTAGAGGCACGCGGAGTCCGTTTTGGGGCGACAGCTTCCCAAAGGCCGATCAGGACAAGTGTTCCGATAAAAAAACTTAACCGTATTGTTGGCTCGTTGGCAGCGATATACTCAAGCATATAAACCTCATTCTGATCCAATAGGAAGATAGGGCAGTCGACGACAATAATCATGAATTTTCTTGAAAATGGCCAAAAGGGTGCCGCGCTGACCCTCATCCTCGCTCATAGTGCTGGCGCACCGATGGATAGTCCGTTTATGAATTTTTATGCGGAAAAACTGGCGGGGGCAGGCTTTCATATCTTGCGCTTTGACTTCCCTTACATGCAGGAGCGGCGCATGAATGGTGGCCGACGTCCACCGGATCGCCAGCCTAAATTGCTGGAATGTTGGCGGCAGGCAATCGCCGCGGCGGGTCCCGCGTCAAGCCTTGTGATTGGCGGGAAATCCATGAGTGGACGCATGGCGTCCATGATCGCTGATGAGGCCCAGGTCAAGGGGCTGGTCTGTCTCGGCTATCCTTTCTATGCCCCGAAGAAACTGGATAAACCCCGGATTGAGCATTTATTGGCCCTCAAAACACCGACGCTGATCGTGCAGGGAAGCCGCGATACTATGGGAAGCCGGGAGATCGTCGCGGGGTATTCCTTGTCAGAGAATATTGATATTCGCTGGTTGGAAGACGGCGATCATAGTTTTAAGCCCCGCAAGAAATCCGGCCGCACGGAGCTGGAAAACTGGCAGGAAGGTGTTGACCATGTCGCGGAGTTTATGAACGCGCTGACTTAAGTCCTGACCCGACGCAGACGGCAACGTCGCCTGCCCGGATTTTCAGTCGGCCTTGCCGGGCAGCTTTCTCCTTCGCCTTCTGGGCGAGCAGAATTGAATGCAGTTTGGGAGTCTACCGCCTAGAGCCGGGTAAAGCGGACAGCGGCACCGCGTTCAATGGCCGCTGCCGTGAGCCGGTCGACATTAAGGCCATGGCGCAGCATTTCCAGGATGCGCAGCTCTTCCTGACTGAGCTGTCCATCGCACACCGCAATATCACAGGCCAGCGCATAGGCCGCGTCATGGAGCTTTTTCGGGAGCACCGCTTTAATTTTCTTAATGATGTCTTCCAGCTCCTGGTCGCTGTTCAGCATGTCCACACAGCTTGCCGCGTCGCCGGGCAGATGTTCTTCCTCATATTCGGAGAACACGGGAAGGGTTCTGACAATCTCGCCAATGGTGAACAGTTCACGGTCGGTCATTTCGCGATCGGCTGCGGACACAATTACCATTGTTGAAATCAGTGCAGTATGCAAATTCAGGGTCGTCATGCGACGCATTCTCCGGTTCAATATAAAACGATATGTTTAGGATATGGGGTTCGGCCCGGTTTATCCAATGATATTTTTGCTCAAGCTCTGTTCTTTCTCGGCCACGAAATTACGGGTGAGGGCAATCGCTTCTTTCAGGCCAAGCCGTTGTATTTCAACGCCCTTCGGAAAAGCCGTGGCAAGGCGGGACGGCATCATGCTATCGAGCAGAACGAAGACGCCGAAATCGTTCTCCCGGCGGAGCAGCCGGCCGTACGCCTGCTTGATTTTAAGGCGGGTGAGCTTGTCATCATAACGGCTGCCACCGAATGCTTTCTTGCGGGCCTTGTGTTTTAGATCAGGGCGCGGCCAGGGAACCCGATCAAAGACGATCAGCCTGAGCGATCGACCCGGCACATCCACGCCGTCGCGCACGGCATCCGTGCCGAGCAAGACAGAGTTCTCTTCTTCACGGAATATATCCACTAAAGTGGAGGTGTCGAGCGCATCTTGATGCTGGGCATAGAGATCGAGCCCGGCGGCCGCCAAGGGTGCGCGGATATTCTCATGCACGGCTCGCAGGCGCCAGATGGCTGTAAATAATCCAAGACCACCACCGCCAGATGCCAGGAACAGCTCTCGATAGGCGGATGAGACTTCCTTCATATGATCGCGGCGGACATCGGTCACGACAATCACGCGCGTTTGCCGTGCAAAATCGAAGGGGGAGGCGAGATGAGCGCGTTTTGGCGGTAAAATCAGGTGATGTGTGCCGGTGCGCATATCGGCGGCCAGCCAGCTTTCATCCTCGTCTTCGTTCTCACCTTCGACCTCGCTTATTGTCGTATCGCGCAGCGTCGCCGATGTGATCACGACGCCATGTGCTGGTTTCAGGATAGTCTCGGCGAAGGGCTCGGTTGGATCGATATAGCTGCGGTAATAGCCAAGATCAAGCTCACGCCCGCCCGCTCGCTCAATCGCCAGCCAGTCGACGAATGTCGCCGGTGTTGGGTCCTCAAGGCCCTTCAGCATGGCACGCCAGGGGGCGATGGACATATTGTTGCGGCGCGCGAGGCCCTGTACGGCAGCCTCGATGCGTTGGCGTGTCGCGGTATCAAGCTCCTCCGCCTCTTCATCCAGCTTTTTAAGAAGCGCCTTGGCAAGTGCCGTCATCGGGCTGGCAATGGCAAGCAGCGCCTTTTCCAATTTATAGGCGGCGGCGGGCATATCGACCGGGAAATCGCTTGCTGTGCATTCAACGGAGTAGGGACTATCCGGCTGGCCACAGCGGGCGAGCACCTGGCTGCGAATATGTACCAGAAATTCCTCCATCGGGCCTTGCGGCACCCCGTCGCGAAGGCGCGCAAGCCAGCCATCGGCCGGGAGTTGGCGGGCCGCATGAATAACCGCCTGCAGGGCCTCGATCCCAGCTTCGTCGTCTCCGATCAGATCCGATATCCGTTTTTCCAGGCCCCGCATCCGCCCTTTACGTCCCGTGTCACTCCCAGCGAGCCAGCGGCGCAGTTCCGCCGTTTCCTGCCCGGTGAGATGGGCGGAGAAGGCGCTATCAGCGGCGTCAAACACATGATGTCCCTCGTCGAAGACATATCGTGTCGGCAAATTGGGGTCATCGGGGCGGGTGGCGCCATTGATCATCACCAATGCATGATTGGCAATGACGATATCGGCTTTACGCGCCTTTCGCGTCGAAATCTCGATAAAGCATTTGCGGTAATGAGGGCAGGCGGAATAGATGCATTCGCCGCGGCGGTCGGCCAGCCGCAGGACCCGCGCTGCGCCCGCGAGCCCCAACAGCCAGCTTGGAAAATCGCCGCCGACCATATCACCGTCGCGCGTAGTGCTGATCCAGCGCGCGACGAGGCCGAGTATGATCTGATCTGATCCGCGCGCCGCGCCACCTTGCAGGGCTTCTTCATAGTTGAGCAGGCAAAGATAGTTTTCGCGGCCCTTGCGAATAACGGCCTTTTCGGCTTTTTCGGCTGCGCTGGGATAGAGGCGGTTCAATTCATCATCGATTTGCCGCTGCAGGTTTTTGGTATAGGTGGAAATCCAGACGGTGCCGCCATTTTTCTCCGCCCACAGGCTGGCAGGGGCAATGTAACCAAGGGTCTTTCCTGTTCCGGTGCCGGCTTCGGCCAGCACAATGTTGGGCGCATCTTTTTGTTGTCGGGGCAGAAACGCATGCGACGTTAGTGCGCTGAAGTCGGCTTGCTGTGGGCGGGATTCTGCGTTATCGCCGAGTAGCTCCTGCAGCCGGTCGCGCGCTTCAATCTCGCTGACCGCAATATCGTCAGGCGGGGGCTCCGGTGCGAAATCCGGCCATTCTTTAAGCTGCCTCCAGACATCCATTCCGCCAAAACGGTCTTTGCTTTCAGGAAGGCCTAATGCCGCGAGCACAGCAGGTGCCCAGTTCCAGCCTGCCTGACCCATGGTCATCGCTATCGTTGCTGCTGACTCTCTATTTTTAGATTTTAAACCGGTTAAATACGACAAAATAATATTAGCCGCTTCGAAGACCGCCAGCGCCTGTTCTTCCGGATCGTGAGAGGGGGTGAGACCAACAGCGTGGGCCAGTCCGCGCGGTGTCGGCAGGCACGGCTTAGCCGGATGGGCGAAGGCAAATAATTCCAGCAGATCAAAGGCCTCGAACACATTGACGCCAAGACGCCGGGCAGTATTGAGGCGATGCACGACAAGGGGCGTGGTTTTCGTCGCCCGCGCCGCGGCCGCCTGATGGGGCTCGCTTTCTATCTCGCCATCTGCGGTGAGCCAGATGGCCTGCTCCCCACTCACAATCAAGACAGGCGCTTCGGGCAGGCGAATGTCGCCTTGGACGGGGGTATTTTCGGATTTTTGGTCCATTTTCGCCTGTTCGTTACGGTTTTTTGTACGGGCATCGTTGACGGCCACCTGTTGTCCGCCTACATTCCGCGCTGTTTCAAAGACGCGTCACTTATGGAGATTATCATGTCGTCGGATGCCGAAATAGCACTATCGAGCAACTCATGGGCTTTTGTCGAGGCAAAAAAGCTCGTGGACCGCTTTGCGGACGGCGCCCCAGAAAAAGGCTATGTCCTGTTCGAAACCGGTTACGGACCGTCTGGACTGCCGCATCTTGGGACCTTTGGTGAAGTGGCGCGGACGACCATGGTCCGTCATGCGTTCAGCATTCTTTCAGATATTCCGACGCGGCTGATTACCTTTTCCGATGATATGGATGGGTTGCGGAAAGTTCCCGATAATGTCCCGAACCAGGAGTTGCTGACGGCAAATCTCTATAAGCCGTTGACGGCTGTCCCGGATCCCTTTGGCACCCACAACAGTTTTGGCGAACATAACAATGCGCGGCTGCAGGCGTTTTTGGATCAGTTCGGTTTTGACTATGAATTCAGATCGTCGACGGAATGCTATAAGTCCGGCCTGTTCGATGAAAGTTTGCTGTTGGTCCTCAAAAACTACGATGCCGTCATCAATGTCATCCTGCCGACGTTGGGACCGGAACGCCGGGCCACCTATTCGCCGTTTCTCCCCCTATGCCCGCGTACCGGCGTCGTACTGCAGGAACCTATTACCTCTCGCGATGAGACGGCCGGGACCGTGACCTATAAAGATCCTGAAACTGCCGAGATGGTGACGGTGCCGGTAACCGGCGGCCATTGCAAATTGCAGTGGAAAGTCGATTGGGCCATGCGTTGGCTTGCGCTGGACGTGGACTATGAAATGGCAGGGAAAGACCTGATCGATAGTGTCACTTTGTCGAGCAAGATTGTCCGCATTCTTGGGAAACGTCCGCCAGAAGGCTTTAACTACGAGCTGTTCCTGGATCAGGACGGCAAGAAAATCTCCAAATCCAAGGGCAACGGTATCACCATTGAGGAATGGCTAAAATATGCCTCGCCGGAGAGCCTGTCGCTTTATATGTACCAGAATCCGAAGAAGGCGAAGCGGCTGCATTTTGACGTCATCCCCAAGGCTGTCGATGAGTATTTCACGTTTCTGGCGAAATACCCTGAGCAAGAGCCGAAACAGCAATATGCCAACCCGGTCTGGCATATCCACAGCGGCCATCCGCCGACGGAAGGCCTGCCGCTCACATTTGGCATCCTGCTGAATTTGGCGGCAGTCGTAAACGCACATGATCCATCGGTTCTGTGGGGCTTTATCTCGCGCTATGCGGCGGGGGCGTCGCCGGAGAAGAATCCGGAGCTTGATAAACTGGTCGGTTATGCGGTT
>NVRR01000026.1 GCA_002732675.1 Sneathiella sp.
AGCGGACGGCTCTAACCAGCTGAGCTACAGGCCCTAAATTCGGTAGACGTACTTTATCAAGACGCCGGTGTTGGCTATTCGTGACTATTTAGCCTGTTAGCCGCAAAGACGCAATTGGCGAAATCAAGGTTTCGCCAAATTTTGTCTTTGGGGTGCTCATTTTATGTATCCAGAAAGCTGCGGAGTTTACGCGACCGGCTTGGATGCTTGAGTTTACGGAGCGCTTTCGCCTCAATCTGGCGGATGCGTTCGCGGGTAACAGAGAATTGCTGTCCTACCTCCTCAAGTGTATGGTCCGTATTCATCCCGATACCGAAGCGCATACGCAGCACCCGTTCTTCACGCGGTGTTAAAGACGCCAGAACCCGCGTTGTGGTTTCGCGCAAATTCGACTGGATGGCGGCATCCAACGGCTGAACGGCGTTCTCGTCCTGAATGAAATCTCCCAGATGGCTGTCTTCCTCATCACCAATAGGCGTCTCCAGACTGATGGGTTCCTTGGCGATCTTCATGACTTTACGCACTTTATCAAGCGGCATGCCAAGTTTGACGGCCAGTTCTTCCGGGGTCGGCTCGCGGCCTATTTCATGCAACATCTGCCGCGAGGTCCGCACCAGTTTGTTGATGGTTTCGATCATATGCACCGGAATACGGATGGTCCGCGCCTGATCGGCGATGGAGCGGGTGATGGCCTGCCGGATCCACCAGGTGGCATAGGTGGAGAATTTATAACCACGACGATATTCAAATTTATCGACAGCCTTCATCAGGCCAATGTTGCCTTCCTGGATCAGGTCGAGGAATTGCAGACCGCGGTTCGTATATTTCTTGGCGATGGAAATCACAAGGCGCAGGTTAGCCTCGACCATTTCCTTCTTCGCCCGACCGGCTTCGCGTTCGCCCTGCTGAACAGTGCTGACGATCCGGCGAAATTCCATCATGGGCATACCAAATTCCGAAGAAATCTTAATAATTTCGCCGCGAACTTCCGTGATGCCTTCAACCTCATAGGCAACGAAGTCTTTCCAGCCCTTGGCCCGAAGCCCGCTTACCTTTTCAATCCAGCTCGGATCAAGCTCGGAGCCGAAGTAATGTTCCAGGAAGCTAGAGCGGGCAACTTTATGGCGTTCCGCGAGCCGGAGCAACTTGCCCTCCAGGCTCATCAGGCGGCGGTTAATGCCATAGAGCTGATCGACAAGGGCTTCAATCCGGTTGTTGGTCAGATGAACGTCGTCCATCAGCTTGACCAGCTCCAGTTTCAGCTTCTCGTATTTCTTTTCCTGAACGTTAGAGATCGTTTCATTTTCAAGGGCCGCAGTCAGACGTGCTTCCTGGAGTTTATGAAGCTTCTTATACGTTTTGGCGATTTCATCAAATCGCTCAAATACCTCAGGTTTGAGAGTCTCCTCGAGTGCGGCCAAAGACATGGTATTGTCTTCAGCGTCATCCTCTTCTTCTTCTTCACGGGCTTTCGCGGCGGCTTTATCGCCGTCTATGTCATCGTCTTCGTCATCGTCTTTGGTTTCGCCTTCTGCTTTATCTTCTTCAGATTCAGCCCCCGGCTCATCGTCATTCAGGCCCGCCGCAGGCAGTTCATTTTCTTCGCTATCTTCACTGAACCCTTCCTGCAAAGCTTTTTCCGCGGCCGCACCGGCGCCATAAGTCGCGTCCAGATCAATCACGTCGCGGAGTAGAAGCTGTTCTTGCAACATCAGCTCGCGCCAGTTCAGGATCGCCCGAATTGTCAGCGGACTTTCACAGATCGACCCGATCATCTTGCCGCGCCCGGCCTCAATACGCTTGGCAATGGCAATTTCGCCTTCACGGGACAGCAACTCAACGGTGCCCATTTCGCGCAAATACATGCGCACCGGATCATCTGTCCGGTCACCTGTTGTCGACGCGGGCTTGCCCGGCGTTTCTTTTGCCGGCTTGGTCGCAACCTCCGCGCTCGCAACACTATCCGTGCTGGTTTCCTCTGTGGTTTCTTCATTTTCGACGACATTAATACCCATCTCGGAGAGCATGGACATGGTGTCTTCGATTTGCTCAGAGGACATCTGATCCTGAGGCAGGACGGCATTTAACTCGTCGAAAGTAACGTAGCCCTTCTCCTTTGCCTTCGCGAGCATCTTCTTGACGCCTGCCTGAGAGGCATCGATTAACGGACTATCAGGGGACTCGTCACGCTGATCTGATGTATCAACGGCTTCTGCGGTCTTTGTCGCCATTAAATTCCCACTCCTCGAAAAATGCCCATATACGCAACTCTGCTTGAGAATTGTTTAGGTAATAAAAGTTTAAATATCGTTCTTCCGGCCCGACGCCAGTCCAAAACCGTCCAGATCAGCTTCATTTCCAGCCGCATCCTGCAGTGTCTGCTTCGCCAGTTTCAAGCGATCCATATTTTCTGCCGTCGCCTCGTCGCCCAATTGTCGTTCCGCCAATTGCAGATCCTTTTCAAGTCCATCGCGCTTGTGTCGCGCCAAAATATGCCGCCATCCCGACAGCGCATCTTCATATGCAGCCGATGGATCCGCGAACCAATCAAGTGACGTCGTTACCGCGCGTTCTATGACCTTTACTTGCTCAGACAATTTACGTTTAGCTAAATGGTGCGCCATTGCCTCATAGTCAAGAGATGATTCGATCGCCGCAATATCTATGATCGACCGTAGTAGTCTGTCAAGATGCGGGGCTTTAAGCTGCAACCCAGCAAATTCATCAAAGTAATTTTCTATTATTTCCGGGTGGTTTATCACCGTTAGCACCAATAACTCCTCACCCCGGCCGGTGGTTACGGCGCCTCTTGATTTCAGTTGCGAAGGGCTGTTTCTATGCGAATCGGTTCGCTGATTCGCGAATCGGCCGAATCGGTTACCCGATTGACCCCCGCCATAAGGCTTCTGAGGAGTGGATCGTTGGGCCCGAAATGCCGTCCAAAGGCGGTCCTTGAAATAATTGCGATAATGCCCCTGCACCGTCGCATCAGTCATCTGATCACAAAGCGCATAGAGCGACCGCTCCAGCGCCGCTTTTCGCTCCGGTGTATCAACAGGGCGATTGTCGGTTTCCTTGCGCCATAGGATTTCCGACAGTGGCGATGCTGTCTCCAGGACCTGGCGCATGGCCTCCGGTCCCTGATCGCGGATCAGGTCATCCGGATCCACTCCTTTCGGCAACAAAGCAAATCGCAGGGAAAAACCGGGCTTGAGCAACGGCAGTGATCGCTCGGCCGCGCGAAGTGCCGCACGCCAGCCCGCTTCATCTCCATCAAGGCACATAATTGGCTCTGCCGCCATATGCCACAATATCTTCAGCTGATCTTCCGTAATTGCTGTGCCAAGAGGCGCAACGGACTGGCTAAACCCCGCCTCGCTCAAGGCAATGACATCCATATAGCCTTCTGCGACAATGATATTTCCGGCATCAAACGCTTTTTGCCGAGCGGATGCCATATTATAAAGCACATGCCCTTTATGAAAGAGCGGTGTCTCCGGCGAATTGAGATACTTGGCTGGCGCATCTCCCAGTGCTCGTCCTCCAAAGGCGATCACTCGGCCGCGCCGATCGCTAATCGGGAATATCAACCGGTCGCGGAAACGATCATAGCTGTCACGGCCATCATCAGGCTTGATCACCAATCCGCCCTCAATCAATGTTGCCTCGGTGACACCACGGGCGATCAGGGCTTCTTTCAACGCCGTACGAGAAGAGGAGGCATGGCCAAGGCGGAAGGTGTCAATGGCTTCAGATGATACCTGCCGTCGCTCCAGATACTGCCGTGCACCCGTCCCAGACGGCGCAGCAAGCTGTGATGAAAACCATTTTGCCGCCAGCTCCATGGCTTCATGCAATGTTGCCGCACGTTTCTGTTGTTCCCGATCTTCGGGGCGTTCAATCGGCATCGCCAGGCCCGCAATGCCAGCAAGCCGTTCAATCGCCTCCGGAAAACCGACCCCTTCCGTCTGCATGACAAACTCGATCAGGTCGCCATTGGCGCCGCACCCGAAGCAATGATAGAAGCCTTTTTCCTCATTGACGGTGAAGGAGGGTGTTTTTTCGTTGTGGAACGGACATAGGCCGGAATGTTCGCGCCCTTTTTTGGTCAGCTTTGTCCGCCGCCCAATGAGATCGGCAAGGCTGACCCGGCTTCTAATCTCTTCCAGAAACTGCGGCGGAAAGGCCATCTAATCTCCGATCCCCACTTATCGACTTAACGACAGTTTGACATTGCGGTCCTTACCGCGACCTTTTTACGCCTCGGCACGCTAAGCGCCAAGTGCTTCTTTAACAATAGCGCTTGCCTTGGAAAAATCCATGCGGCCGGCATATTTGGATTTCAGGGCGGCCATGGTCTTGCCCATGTCTTTCAATCCTGCCGCGCCAATTTCAACGATCACATCTTCGACAGCCTGCCGTATTTCCGCATCATCAAACTGCCGGGGCAGAAAATCAGAGATGATATCAATTTCTTCCTGCTCGGCGGTTGCAAGATCAACACGTCCGCCTTTTTCATAAGCGGCGATCGACTCACGGCGCTGACGGACCATGGTGGTCATCATTTGGAGAATCTCTTCTCCCGTGATTCCTTCTTCCGCCCCCTTGTCGCGGGCAGCCAAATCCCTGTCCTGCAAGGTCGCAATGATAAGGCGCAAGGTAGAGGTTTTCCTCTTATCCTTTGATTTCATTGCTTCTTTAAGAGAGTCTTTAATTTTATTTCGGAGCATAAATACGAGTATCTGTTGTGAAGAAAGGCGCCATACTAACCGAAAGCGGGATTTATAGCAAACCAATTTTTATTGCTAAGCTATTGATTTTAAAGGGATTTTTTTAACACGGAATTTCTTGACGACCCTCTTTAAACTGCTTATGTTGCAGCGCAAATATCAGCATTCGGCCAAATGAAAAGTCGGCTCGGCGGAATATCGCATGAGGGTCCCTATTGTCATGTCTAACTCGAACAGCGCCATGGATTTGAATACGGAACGGACAGCGACGGCGGTCCTGGTTCTGGGAGACGGTACCGTCTTTCACGGGTTCGGCATCGGCGCTGAAGGTGAGACGATCGGCGAGGTATGCTTTAACACCTCCATGACAGGCTATCAGGAAAGTCTGACGGATCCCTCGTTCGCGGGTCAATTAATCACTTTCACCTTCCCTCATATCGGAAATGTCGGCTTTAACGACGAAGATATTGAAACCTCGGGTCTGGCCGCCGCGGGCTTGATTATCCGCGCCGATATCACGGAACCTGCCAACTGGCGCGCCGTCGGGCATCTCGATAGCTGGCTTACAAAGCGTAAGTTGACCGGCATATCCGGTGTCGATACCCGCCGCCTCACGCACATCATTCGCCAGTCAGGCGCCCCCAATGGCGTCATCGCATTCAATAGGAACGGGGCCTTTGACCTTGACGATCTGAAAGCCAAGGCAGCGGCTTGGCCGGGGCTTGAGGGTATGGACCTCGCCAAAGCGGTGACATGCACAAAAGCCTATGACTGGACCGAAACCAACTGGGATATTCACACCGGGTATGGCACGCAAGCAAATCCGAAACGGCATATTGTTGCTGTGGATTATGGCGTGAAGAAAAACATACTCCGCTGTCTTGCCGAGCTAGGGTGCCGGATTACGGTTGTACCGGCGACCGCCAGCTTTGACGAGATCATGAGCCACAAGCCGGATGGTATTTTCCTCGCCAATGGTCCGGGCGATCCGGCAGCGACGGGGGAATACGCCGTGCCGGTTATCCGTGATTGCGTGAACAGCGGGACACCGGTTTTCGGGATTTGTCTGGGTCATCAGATGCTGGCCTTGGCGCTCGGCGCCGAAACCATGAAGATGCATCAAGGGCATCGCGGAGCCAATCAGCCGGTAAAAGACCTGACGACAAGCAAGGTCGAGATTACGTCGCAGAACCATGGCTTTGTGGTCACGCGCGACAGTCTCCCAGATGGCGTTACGGAAACCCATAAATCCCTGTTCGATGGCGTCGTTGAAGGCTTAAACGTTGATGGCAAGCCGGTTTTCTCGGTGCAATACCATCCCGAAGCGAGCCCCGGCCCACAGGACAGTTATTATCTTTTTCAGCGGTTTATAGATCTGGTCGACGAGCATGCCTAAACGTACCGATATAAAATCCATCATGATCATTGGCGCTGGCCCGATTGTTATCGGCCAGGCCTGCGAGTTTGACTATTCCGGTACCCAGGCCTGCAAGGCGTTGAAGGAAGAAGGCTACCGGGTGATCCTGGTCAATTCCAATCCGGCAACGATCATGACCGATCCTGGTCTCGCGGACGCCACTTACGTGGAACCAATTACCGCCGATTTCGTGGAGAAAATCCTTGAAAAAGAGCGCCCTGATGCGATTTTACCCACTATGGGCGGCCAAACGGCGCTGAACACGGCTTTAGAACTTGCCGATCGCGGCACCCTTGATCGGCTCGGCGTTGAACTGATTGGTGCCAATCAGGAGGCCATCACCAAGGCGGAGGACCGGGATCAATTCCGCACTGCCATGCTGAAAATCGGCCTCGATATGCCCTTGAGCGCCGTGGCACATACCCTGGAAGAAGCTTGGAAAGTGCAGGAAATGGTCGAATTCCCCTGCATCATTCGTCCGTCCTTTACCATGGGCGGCACTGGCGGCGGTATTGCCTATAACCGCGAAGAATTTGAAACCATTGTCGCCTCCGGCCTTGACGCCTCCCCCACCACGGAAGTGCTGGTGGAAGAAAGTATCGTCGGCTGGAAAGAGTATGAGATGGAAGTCATCCGCGATAAAGCGGATAACTGCATCATTATTTGCTCCATCGAGAATGTCGATCCCATGGGGGTGCATACGGGGGATTCCATCACAGTCGCCCCGGCTTTGACTCTAACCGACAAAGAATACCAGATCATGCGGAATGCCTCGTTCGCGGTGTTACGGGAAATCGGGGTGGAAACTGGCGGATCCAACGTACAATTCGCGGTTAATCCGGAAAATGGCCGGTTGATCATTATCGAGATGAATCCGCGGGTCTCCCGTTCCAGCGCGCTGGCCTCCAAGGCAACAGGCTTTCCCATCGCCAAAATCGCGGCAAAGCTCGCCGTTGGGTACACTCTGGATGAACTGGATAACGACATCACCGGCGTGACTCCAGCGTCGTTCGAGCCGACAATCGATTATGTGGTTACCAAAATCCCGCGTTTTACCTTCGAGAAATTTGCAGGCGCAGAGCCTAAACTTGGCACCTCCATGAAATCTGTCGGCGAAGCCATGGCCATCGGCCGGACCTTTGCGGAAAGCCTTCAAAAAGCATTGCGGTCCCTGGAGACCGGCCTCACAGGCCTGAACGAGCAGAATTTCCTCGCGCCCGGCGAACAGCACATCGACAAGCAGAAAATTCAGGCCATCCTTGCCTATCCGACACCGGATCGCCTGCTGAATATCGCGCAAGCCTTTCGTGAAGGGCTTAGCCTGGAAGAAATTCAGCAAGCCAGCAAATACGAACCCTGGTTCCTTGCGCAAATCGAGGACATTGTCGAGATGGAAAACGCTGTTAAGGCTGACGGCATTCCAACGACTAAAGGCGGCCTTCTAAGACTGAAATCCATGGGGTTCAGCGACAACCGACTAGCGGAGCTGGCGGGCACCCGAGAAGAGCATGTGCTGGCGGCGCGGCGCAAATTCGGAATTGAACCTGTGTTCAAGCGCATCGATACTTGCGCCGGAGAATTCCCGTCAAAAACGCCCTATATGTACTCCACCTATGAAGGCAATGAATGGGATGACGCAGTATGCGAGGCCGAGCCCACGGATGCCAAAAAAATCATCATTCTGGGCGGTGGTCCGAACCGGATCGGCCAGGGTATTGAGTTTGATTATTGCTGTGTCCACGCGGCCTACGCGCTGTCGGAAGCAGGCTATGAGACGATTATGGTCAACTGCAATCCGGAAACCGTCTCAACGGACTACGACACCTCGGACCGGCTGTATTTTGAGCCACTGACAATCGAGGACACCCTCGCTATTATCCGTAAAGAGCAATCGAACGGCACTCTGCACGGCGTTATCGTCCAGTTTGGCGGACAGACACCGTTGAACCTTGCCGCCAGACTTGAAGCCGCCGGCGTACCCATCCTCGGCACGACACCGGATGCCATTGACTTGGCCGAAGATCGCGAACGGTTCCAGCAGCTTCTGCACAAGCTGAACCTCAAGCAGCCGGAAAATGGCATCGCCCGTTCTGTCGAGGAAGCCTTTGTGATTGCGGAGGAGATTGGATTCCCTATCGTCGTGCGGCCATCCTATGTGCTCGGGGGCCGGGGCATGGAAATTGTCCGTCATGGCGACGCGCTGGATCGCTATATGCGCGAGGCCGTCAAGGTATCAGGTGATAACCCGGTATTGGTTGACGGATACTTGCAAAACGCAATTGAAGTAGACGTAGATTGCCTCTCTGACGGCGAAACCGTCTTTGTTGCTGGCATCATGGAGCATATTGAGGAAGCCGGCATTCATTCAGGTGACAGCGCTTGCTCGCTTCCGCCGCATACCCTTTCCGATACGTTGATAGAAGAAATCAAACGGCAGACGAAAGCCATGGCACTGGCGCTGAATGTGGTCGGCCTTATGAATGTTCAGTTTGCCATCCAGGACGATGTGATCTTTATTCTGGAAGTCAATCCACGGGCCAGCCGGACAGTGCCATTTGTCGCCAAAAGCATCAACTATCCCATTGCCAAAATTGCCGCCCGTATCATGGCCGGTGAAAAACTGGCGAGCTTCGGCCTTGAGTACCGTAAATTCGACCATGTTACCGTGAAAGAAGCCGTCTTTCCGTTCTCCCGGTTTCCCGGCGTTGACGTGATTTTGGGTCCTGAAATGCGGTCAACAGGCGAGGTTATGGGCATCGATACGGATTTCGGTTCGGCTTTCCTCAAATCTCAGATTGCCGCCGGCGTGACATTGCCAACTTCAGGCACTGTGTTTGTTTCGGTCAGGGATCTGGACAAGGGCCTGATCAAGGATGCCGTCGCCAAGCTCATTGACCTCGGCTTCGATATTGCCTCGACCGCAGGAACAGCAGAGTTCTTTTCTGAACAAGGTCTGAATGTAAAATCGGTCAATAAGGTGATGCAGGGACGCCCCAATATTGTTGACGCCATGAAGAACGGCGAAATTGCCATGGTATTCAACACCACCGAAGGCGCTCAGGCGCTTCGCGACAGTTATGATATCCGCAATACAGCATTGATGATGAAGACACCTTACTCCACCACCGTGGCCGGAGCCCACGCAACCGTACTGGCAATTGAGAAAATTATGACCGGAAGCCTTGAAGTGAAGCCACTTCAATCCTATTCTTAATTTCTTGACAAGCCTTATATGAGATATTAGTAAGGTTGCCGTTTTGAACAGGCGAGATTTGAGGCTTAGGCGCTCGCAACGTGAATTGAGAAATTAGATGGACGCACAACGACTACCAATGACAGCCCCCGGGTTTGCCAGACTGGAAACAGAACTTAAAGAGTTACGCTCGACGGCACGCCCGGCGGTGATCCAGGCCATTTCTACGGCGCGTGAACATGGTGATCTTTCCGAAAACGCGGAATATCATGCCGCCAAGGAACAGCAGTCCCTTATTGAAGGACGGATTGCCGAACTTGCCGATAAGCTCGGTCGTTCCGAAATCATTGATGTCGCCTCCATCTCCGGCCGCCAGATTAAATTTGGCGCAACCATTCTGCTCGCCGATGAGGATACGGACGAGGAAACCACCTATCAGATTGTCGGCGAGGACGAGAGTAGCATCGAAGCTGGCCGCCTCTCCATTTCCTCCCCGCTTGCCCGCGCCCTTATTGGCAAGGAACAAGGCGATAGCATCGAAGTGACGACACCCGGCGGCTCCAAGGCTTATGAAGTTATTGACGTCAATTATGTCAGCTGATTGAACGACAATTACTTTGCATCACCTCGTCCATTTGGACGGGGTGCTTTTTTATTGTGCACCACCCTTAACCTGTGATCAACTTGGCCATGCTCATAGATAACGAGGTGTGTTTCCATGAAAACAAAAGAAGTAAATTCAAAAAATGCGCCGGCACCGGCTGGCAGCTATGCGCAAGCGTTCGAAGTGCAGGGCCATAGTCGAACTCTTTTTATCAGCGGCCAGATTCCTGTCACGGCGAATGGAGACGTGCCAGAGACATTTGAGGAACAGGCTCGCACCGCCTGGAACAATGTTATTGCGCAGCTACGCGCCGCGGATATGCAAATTGAGAATTTAGTTAAAGTCACAATCTTTTTGTCCGATCGGAAATACGCCCTCCCGAATAGAGCAGCGCGTGCGAAAGCCTTGGGCGACCACAAAACCGCTCTTACCGTTATTATTGCTGGCATCTTCGATGCCGAGTGGTTGCTGGAAATCGAGGCAATCGCCGCCGCTTAATCTAATCGCGGATCTTCCGCCTTTGAATGATCCGTAGGTTGTGGCGTAACAGTTAGTAAGGTGACGCCGGCTTCGGACTTAAACCTATGCCAACAGGACCGCGGAACGACGGTCAGCATGCCTGCTTTTAAGGTCAGCATCTCTTCATTTGTATCAGTCAGAATAGTTAAAGTCGTCTCCCCGGCCAGAACGTGGACAAGTTCGTCTCCGTTCGAATGGCGTTCCCATTCGCTCTGCCCGGAAAAACTACCGGCGAAAACCCCTCCTTTGTCGTAGTCGGAAAGGGTGGCGAAGGCAGCAGAGACTTCAGCTTCCGTCGTCTCCTCACTCCGGCCATCAAGTGGCATGAGACCCTGCAATTCCGTTTCGATATGTATAGATTTTGGCAATTTGGCCTCCCCCTAATCCTGTATTATTGCTTATGGTATGCAGATATTGAACTGCGATCCACTTTAATCCGGAGGTATTTATGGGCCTGCAACAGATAGCACCGGGCTAGCCGCCTTCACGAAACTGTTTACGGACAGATGGCGGCATTACCTGATCAATCTGGCATTATTGCCGTGATTTTCGCGATCCCAGGTAATTAACTCATCTTTGTAATCAATTAAGGATTCCTTGATAGCTTACAGCCTGATAAAGTTCTTATGTATTGCACGGTAAGGATGCGCGGCGTCAGATGGTCAAAAGCTATAATTTCAAAAATCTGGACATTCTATTTGTTGACGATAACAAGAACATGCATTTGATCGTCAAGCATTTGCTCATGGCAATGGATATCACCAAATATAAAAGCTGCCTGAACGCCCATAATGCCATCAAGATGATGCAGAAACATCCGCCCGACATTGTCATTACGGACCTTAAAATGAAATCCATGGACGGACTTGAACTTATTGAGCGCATCCGCAAAGGCGAAGGGGACGTTGACCCGTTTGTGCCAATATTGGTTCTTTCCGGCCAGACCGAAATTGAAACCGTTATCAAAGCCCGCAATGCCGGTGCGACGGAGTTTCTGGCCAAGCCGGCCTCTGTTGCCTCGCTTTACGACAGGCTGACCTGGATGGTCGATAATCCACGACCTTTTATCAAATCCAAAAAATTCTTAGGCCCGGACCGGCGGCGCGCCATGCGCGGCTATGAAGGGCTTGAGCGGCGAGACTAAACGAATTGCGGACTGTATGATCGGCAATCGATCATCCTCAAAAACCGGGGCGTCAAATGATTAAAGTCGAAGACAAAGGCGATTATCAAATTCTCTACCCTCCTGACAAGCTGAGGGCCAAAGTCAAGCGGGATGGCGGTATCCCTTTTGACGAAGTTGTATCCCGGGCAGAGGAAGATATTGACGCCCTGACAGAGACCTTTCTAGCGGGAGTGACGGAGAGTATATTAGCCCTCACGAAAGCTCTCGCTTCTATACAAACGGGAGGCGGTACTGTTCAGGATCGCGATGCAGTCTTCCTGCAGGCGCATGATTTAAAAGGTACCGGCGGGTCCTTTGATTTTCCGTTGATCAGCCATATTGGCTCAGAAATATGCCAACTGACCGATGAAAACGTTCCACTTGAGGCCATGAAACCGGAGTTGATCAAGGTCCATGTTGATATGCTAAACTGGGCTGTATCACAGCATATCCGAAGTGATGATGATCCCAGAGCCACCACTTTGCTGATGGCTTTGAAAGAAGCAAAAGCAAAGCTTTAACAAATATATACTTTTTAGTCGGCTGGCACCGGCGAAGTATAGTTCAGCCCGAGCCTGCCGCCATCGGCATAGATAATCTGCCCGGTAATATAGGAGCTGTCCTCGGACGCCAGAAATAACGCGACCTTAGCAATTTCCGCGGGACTTCCGGTGCGACCCATGGGCGTGCGCGAAAGGATAGCGTTACGGGCAGCGTCATCCTCCATCACTTTTTCCAGCATTTCCGTTGCGATGGAACCCGGCCCAATGCCGTTTACCCGCACACCGCGCTGCGCGAGCGACACGGCCATGACACGGGTTAGTTGGTTCAGTCCGCCTTTGGAGACATTATATGGCAGGATATTGGGAATGGTCAGCAACGCATTGACCGATGACATATTGATAATGCTGCCCCCGCTTGTCTGCTTTACCATGACCTTGCCCGCAGCCTGACTGAGCAGGAATGCCCCCTTCAGATTGACGCCAAGAACCGCGTCGAAATCTTCCTCAGAGATCTCAAGGACATCCCCGGTTCGCAATATCCCGGCGTTATTGACGAGGATATCAAGATGTCCCTCCGCTTTGACGACGTCGGCAACGAGCCCAACGCAATCGCTTCGCTTCGATACATCGCAAACCTCGGAAATGGCCGAACTCCCAAGTTTATCCGCTGCTATCTTGACGGCTGCGGCATTTGTATCGGCCAGATAGACGGTCGCGCCTTCCGCTACGAACAGTTCCGCGATGCTGTATCCGATCCCTTGCGCGGCACCTGTTACAATTGCGACCTTGTCTTTTAAGCGCATGTTGATATCTCCATTAGACCTCTGCCGGATACCCTGCCGCGGCTAAAACTTCCGTGATTTCCGTCAGGACTGCCGGATCCTCGATAGTCCCGGGCGCGTTATATGCCTCCCCATCGGCAATCTTTCGCATGACACCGCGCAGGATCTTGCCTGACCGGGTTTTCGGCAACCGATCGACGACAAGGGCAACTTTAAAGGATGCCACGGGGCCAATTTTCTCTCGTACCAGCGCGACAAGCTCCTTGCTCACGTCCGCATCTGCCCGGTTCACACCGGCATTCAGGACAACAAAACCTAGCGGCGACTGGCCCTTCAAGGCATCCTTCGCACCAATGACAGCGCATTCCGCGACATCCCGATGGCCCGCGAGGACTTCCTCCATCCCGCCGGTAGAAAGCCGGTGCCCAGCAACATTGATGATGTCATCCGTTCGCGCCATGATAAACAAATACCCATCTTCATCGATAAATCCGGCATCCCCCGTTTTGTAATATCCCGGGATCTCCTTCAAATAGGAATCGATATATCCTTTATCATTTTGCCAGAGCGTCGGCAGAGTGCCGGGCGGCAAGGGTAACTTGATGGCGATGGCCCCTATATCGCCAGCTTTCATTTCCTTCGTCGCATCTTCTTCATCGATAACACGGATATCATATCCGGCCACGGGCAATGTCGGGCTTCCAAGTTTTACCGGCTTCATCCCATAGCCCATACAATTGGCGCCAATCGGCCAGCCGGTTTCCGTCTGCCACCAATGATCAATGACCGGGACTTTTAAACAATCCTGTGCCCAGATGATGGTATCGGGATCCGCCCTCTCCCCTGCCAGAAACAAGGTTTCGAAATGAGACAGATCATAGTCCTTAATCAGGGTTGCATTGGGATCCTGTTGTTTGATTGCACGAAAGGCGGTGGGGGCGGTAAACATGGCCTTGACCTTATGATCCTGAATAACCCGCCAGAAAGTGCCCGCATCGGGCGTGCCGACAGGTTTCCCCTCAAACAGGATCGTCGTACAGCCTTGAAGCAGGGGCGCGTAGACAATATAGGAATGCCCGACGACCCAGCCAATATCGGACGCCGCCCAGAAAACTTCTCCGGGGTTTATGTCGTAGACATGCTTCATACTCCATTTAAGCGCCACCGCATGCCCGCCATTGTCGCGAACGACCCCTTTGGGAATACCCGTTGTTCCCGACGTATAGAGGATGTAGAGCGGGTCTGTCGCCGCGACTGGAACACAGGCCACAGGTGCCGCAGACGCGACCAGCTCTTGCCAGTCATGATCGCGCCCAGACTGCATACTGGCAACACACTCGGCTCGTTGCAATATAACGCTGTTTTCCGGCTTATGCGTCGCCAGCTCGATAGCACCATCCAGCAGCGGCTTATATTCAATAATACGGCCGGGTTCCAACCCACAAGAACTGGCGATAACGCAGACAGGCTTTGCATCATCGATCCGCGTTGCGAGTTCCTTGGGCGCAAAGCCGCCAAATACCACGGTATGGATAGCGCCGATACGCGCGCAGGCGAGCATGGCAACCGCCGCCTCCGGCACCATCGGCATATATATCAAAACCCGATCGCCCTTGCTAACCCCAAGGCCCGCCAATCCACCTGCGAATGTCGCGACCATATCGGTCAGTTCCGCATAGGTATATTTCTTGACCTGGCCCGTCATCGGACTGTCGTAAATCAGGGCATCCTGATTACCACGCCCGTCTTCCACATGTCGGTCCAGACAGTTATAACAGGTGTTAAGTTCCCCACCTTCAAACCATTTGTAAAAAGGCGGGTTAGACGCCTCCAAAACCTTATCCCAGGGCTTCGACCAACTGATTTCCGACGCAGCATCTCCCCAGAATCCATCTGGATCAGCGAGCGAGCGAGCGTAGTCCTCTTCATAAGTGGTCATTCCTGAGCTTCCTTAATTTTTTTAATTTTCAACAAAAAAGACAATGCTTCATCGGCAATGTCAATAGAGGAGAGTTGCTAACGAGCAGTGCTCCCATACGCATTGACCAAAAACAAAGAAACCGCAAGATTTCGCTTACGGTTCCTTATTCGTTTCGGTGTCGCCGAGATGCTACTTTGAAGACGGTTTAAATACTTCATCGAAGCTTTTCGTCAGCTTTTCCTTGCTTGTTTCTTCTTCTATTTTTTCCACAGACTTGCCAAACACGGCTTCTGCTTCTTGCATGGGATCATAGGTTTCTTCTCTTTGCATCTGGCGCTTCTTGATCTCATAGGGCGTCAGCGGCTGCGAAGCTTCGTCGGCGGCAACAGCAGCGGCGACTTCCTCAATCAGCTTTCCGCGATCACTATCGGTCCGACGATGCGCAGATTTCTGAACCGCTTCATCGAGTTCCAGCTGCGTACAGATGCCAAGGCTCACAGGATCCCGTGGCCGGATATTCTGCGAATTCCAGTGGGACTTATCGCGAATGGCGGTAATCGTCGTCTTCGTTGTGCCTATCAGCTTGGAAATCTGCGCGTCTGTCACTTCCGGATGGAACTTGACCAACCAGAAAATTGCGTCTGGACGATCTCCGCGGCGCGAGACAGGTGTATACCGCCCGCCACGACGGCGAGGCTGAGGCACATCGCCTGTGGGTTCGCTGATTTGCAGTCGGCCCGTCGGATCCGCCTGACAGCGGTCCAACTCCTCTTTTGTCAACTGACTGTTTGATGTCGGGTCGAGCCCGACAATACCAATCGCCACTTCACCATCGGCAATGCCCTTCACTTCAAGGGAATGCAGGCCGCAAAAATCCGCTATCTGCACAAAGGACAAAGACGTGTTGTCTACAAGCCAAACGGCCGTTGCCTTCGGCAATAAAGGCGTTACCATAATATCTCCTTTTTCGGCTCCCGGGCAAAGGCCAGGGGCCAACTTACAATTATTTTACGTATATGGCGGAAACAGTCCGTAAAGTCTAGTAAAGTCTAGGCAAAGCGAGTTAAACCTGCAAAACGATTTTCCCGATATGAGAAGAATCATCGATCCGCGCGTGAGCGGCCGCGGCCTCGGTTAGCGGGAAGACGCTATCCATCACCGGGCCAACGGAACCTGCCGACAACAGCGGCCAGACTTTCTCCTCTAGCCGAGCGCCAATATCGGCCTTTGCCTGCACCGATTGTGGCCGCAAGGTCGATCCGGTAATCGTCAGCCGTTTCATCATCACCGGTGCAAAATTCACCTCCGCCGACGCGCCACCCAGAAAGGCGATATGCACCAGACGGCCTTCAACGGCCAATGCTGAAATATTGCGCTGGATATAATCTCCCCCGACCATATCAAGGATCAGGTCAACACCCCGCCCCTCCGTCAGTTCTTTAACAACCTCGACAAAATCCTCATCGCGGTAGTTGATGGCGCGCTCTGCTCCCAGTTTTTCAATCTCGCGGCATTTCACGTCCGTCGAGGCAGTGGTAAAGACGCGTGCACCAAAAGACTTTGCCAACTGAATAGCTGTGGTTCCGATCCCGCTGGCGCCGCCATGCACCAGAAATGTCTCGCCGCCCTGAAGCCGTCCGCGATCAAAGACATTGGTCCAGACGGTAAAGAAAGTCTCCGGAATTGCAGCAGCCCGTACCATATCAAACCCGACCGGAATATCGAGGCATTGCGCTTCCGGCGCGACGCAATATTCCGCATATCCACCGCCCGCCACCAACGCACAAAGGCTGTCTCCGACTTTGTATTTGGTGACGCCAGCACCAACAGCTGCCACCGTCCCGGATATTTCCAACCCCGGAATGTCGGATGCACCGGGAGGCGGAGAATAACCACCGAGGCGCTGCAATACATCCGGGCGATTTACACCGGCCGCCGCAACTTTCACCAGCACGTCCTCATGGCCCGGCTCCGGCACGGGGCGGATACAAGGCGCCAGAACATCGGGTCCGCCAAATTTCGTTATTTCAATCGCCGTCATTTCCGTTGGCAAGTTCGCCATCGCATGCTCCTGTTTTTTTATATTTGTCTGTCCTGTGGTTGGCAGACTATTATTGTTGTCCGTATAATGTTTCTGCGCTCCTGCGCCGCATAGCATATTGAGGAATATGGCAATGGCAAGTGACGATGACAACACGCCGATCGGCAGCCCAAAATCTGTCAATTTTGATACCATGTCGATTGAAGACCTGCATGATTATATTGCAGACCTTACGGCAGAAATCGACAAGACCAGAACCGTAATTCAAAAAAAACAGGCCGCGCATAGCACTGCTGATGGTTTTTTTAAAAAATAATGCACCCGTCCCGCCGGACGTATATACGTAAATACTCAAGTATTTCATCTATTTACGCGAATCGGCATTTTACTATTACCAATATTGGTCATTATTTTGACGAAACTGTGTA
The DNA here is from genome assembly GCA_002732675.1 of Sneathiella sp. Lineage (GTDB taxonomy): Bacteria > Pseudomonadota > Alphaproteobacteria > Sneathiellales > Sneathiellaceae > Sneathiella. The sequence continues at coordinate 17,304 of NVRR01000026.1, forward strand.
TTCGTTAATTGTAATTTAATACATAATCGTTACATTAGGTTGTGCAGCCCTCCTTGGGTTGCTTGGGTTGGAATCCCAATTTCAACCCTTATGACGCCTCCCTGTTGACTTGAGCCGCCTTTTTAGGCGGCTCCTTTTTGCCTTGATTACATTGCAAAAAAGCTATTTATTTGACGAAATTATGACAGGCCCTCTTGACTCTTCTGGTCGTTCAGCGTTTTAATCCCGCCATCAGCGCAAGTCTGACAGGTTGAGGCAAAAAAATAGAGGGGGCGCCAGCAATGGCAGCCCCCTCAATAATTCAAAGCCCATATTACAGATTACGAGCGCGCTCCCGCAGCACAAATTTCTGAACTTTGCCCGTCGACGTTTTCGGCAATTCATCAAAAACGACTGTTTTGGGGCATTTAAACCGGGCCATATTCTCCCGGCAATAGTCGATGATCTCGGCCTCCGTTGCGGCCTCCCCGTCGTGCAATGTCAAAAAAGCACATGGCGTTTCCCCCCATTTTTCATCCGGCCGGGCAACAACCGCCGCTTCCAGAACCTTCGGATGGCCGTAGAGCACATTCTCAACCTCGATTGTCGAGATATTCTCCCCGCCCGAAATGATGATGTCCTTCGATCTGTCGCGCAGTTCCAGATAGCCATCCTCATGCACTACCCCTAAATCCCCGGAATGGAACCACCCACCTTCAAATGACGCAGTCGTCGTCTTCGGGTTTTTAAGATAGCCCTTCATGATCAGATTACCGCGCAGCATCACCTCTCCCATTGTATTCCCGTCGTGGGGGACCGGGGTCATGGTTTCAGGATCCATCACTTCAAGGCCTGCGACGGCGTGGTAACGCACCCCTTGCCGCGCCTTGAGGGCCGCTCTGTCCTCGACCGTTTTCTCATCCCAGGCGGTATTCCAGTCGCAGCAAACGGATGGCCCGTAAGTCTCCGTCAGCCCGTAGACATGCGTGACGTCAAAGCCCATGTCATCCATCTCGGCCAGCATCGCCGCAGGCGGCGGGGCGGCGGCAACCATGACTTTAATGCCGTGAGGCGCCTTTGCCTTATTTTCATCTGTCGTATTAATCAGCATGGAAAGCACAATCGGTGCACCGCACATATGATCCACCTGAAACCTCTGCATGGCATCATACATGGCCGTTGCTTCAACTTTGCGCAGGCATATGTGGGTGCCGCCTACAGCCGTAATGGTCCAGGGAAAACACCATCCATTGCAATGAAACATCGGCAAAGTCCAAAGGTAGGTCGGATGCTTTGGCAACGTCCAGGATATGACATTGCCCATGGCGGCAAGATAGGCACCGCGATGGTGAAAAACCACCCCTTTTGGATCGCCCGTTGTGCCGGATGTATAATTGAGGGAAATGGCTTTCCACTCATCCGTTGGACCCGACCAATTGAATTCTGGGTCGCCCGTGGCAAGAAATTCCTCATATTCCATCTCGCCAATGAATTCTCCGCCTACCGCTGCAGGGTCTTCAATGTCAATGACGATGGGATTTGACTTGGCGAGTGAGAGTGCTTCGGTGATGACAGATGAATATTCCCTGTCTGTCATCAGCAGCTTGCAATCCCCGTGATCGAGGATGAAGGCGAGAGCGGCAGCATCCAGGCGCGTATTCAGCGCATTAAGGACACCGCCCATCATCGGCACCGCAAAGTGGCTCTCATAAATGGCGGGAATATTCGGCGCCATAATGGAAACCGTATCCCCCTCCTTCAAACCCTTGGCTTTGAGCGCACTGGCCAAACGCCGGGCCCGCGCATAGGTCTCTTTATAGGTATGGGAGCGGTCACCATAGGCAATTGCTGTATGCCCGGGGTAGACGGCAGCGGACCGCGCCAGAAAGGAAATCGGCGTCAGCGGCTCATAATTAGCCGGATTTGCATCAAGATCGGTTTCATATGGATTGGCGGTCATCGTTTTCCCCTGAATTTCGTTTATTTTACTATCCGGATGAGTGATATCATCAGTCTTTCCGTTTCGATCCGTCAATTTCTATCGGAACGCCGGGCAGGTTTTTTGACGCGCGAATACCCAAAGATGTCTTCACATGGGCAACATTCAGTGCGCCGGTCAGTTCATGGGTCAGGAAATACTGATATGTATCCCAATCCTTGGCGACGACTTTCAGGATAAAGTCATTTTCCCCGGCCAGCATGTAACACTCCCGCACCAAGGGCCATTCCTGGACCAGTTCTTCAAAAGCCGATAGATCCGTTTCTGCCTGACTTTGCAGACCAACGAGGGCAAAAACCGTCACACCAAAGCCCAAATTCTCGGCATTGAGCTGTGCGTGATATCCTTGGATATAGCCCGTTTCCTCAAGCGCCCGGACCCGCCTTAGGCAGGGAGGCGCGGAAATTCCGGCATTTTTTGCCAGATCTACATTGGTAATTCTTCCATTTTCCTGCAAATCATGCAGGATCCTGCGATCGATTTCGTCCAGCTTTACCCGTTGCATTCACCCCTCCAACTCTCTGTTACGCGCAATATTATTACAAGGATCTGATTCCGCCAAGCGATAGAAGTGAGGAGCAGGCCAATTGCGGCATTAAATTTCCGGAATTGCAGCATTCCACTTGACCGTCAAGGCGACGACAGCCTAATCCATGGAAATGAAAATGCCGCAAGATGATAACAAGACAAAAACCTGCTGGATCGTTACCGATGGCAGTAAGGGCATGGAAATCCAGTGCATTGGCCTGGCCACGGCACTGGGGCTTAATTTCTCGGTCAAGCGCATTGTGACAACGAAACCCTGGAAATGGCTGCCACCGCGTTTATGGATCAATCCCCTCGCCCGTCTTGATGAAAGCGGTGATCACCTGGACCCGCCCTGGCCGGACATTCTGATCACTTGCGGTCGGCAATCGATTCCCGCCAATTTGGCGGTAAAAAAGGCGAGCGGTGCTAAAACATTCACCATTCACATCCAGACGCCAAATACGGCGGCCCGCAATTTCGACCTTGTGATCGTGCCCGAGCACGACAAATTGCGCGGCCCCAATGTCCTGGTAAGCGAAGGTGCGTTAAGCCCGATTACGCCTGAAATCCTGAGCGCCGCGGCGGCGGAATTCCGGCCCCTGGTGGAAAACCTCGGTACGCCGCTTGTCGCCGTTCTCATCGGTGGGAGTAACAGCTGTTATGATATGACATCAGACGTCATGACGGATTTGGGCGCAAAATTAAAAGGGCTCCATGACGAGACCGGTTGCAAATTTCTCGTCACGACATCGCGGCGCACGGGTCAGGAAAATGAGCAGATATTACAATCTGCGCTCAGCGGAATTCCGCATCAACTCTGGACGGGGAACGGCGAAAACCCATATTTCGGCTATCTCGCCCTTGCCGAGGCACTGATTGTAACGGGCGATTCGGTTAATATGGTCTGCGAATCCTGTTCTATGGGGAAACCGGTCTATGTGTTTGATTTACCCGGCGGTAGTCAAAAGTTCCGGCATTTTCACCAGCGTATGCGGGATTTGGGCTATACGCGACCCTTTCAAGGTGTCCTGGAGCGATGGGAAAGCCAGCCTCTGCTGGAAACCGTTAAAATTGCCGGGGAAGTGGCCGAAATCCTGAGAAATCGCGTCTAGGAATGTGATCAGGCCCGCAAAGCGGCGACAGCCCCTTGCAAGCCTCTCCTGCACATTATAAATACTTTATGAGGCGGTATAAATGCCGCAATATTTTGTTTCCGGAGTTTAATTATGGCTGATATCCATCACACCGACGTTCTCATTATTGGATCCGGCCCCGCGGGGGATACAGCTGCGATCTACGCGGCCCGCGCGTCGCTCGATCCGATTTTGGTGCATGGACTGCAACCCGGCGGGCAACTGACCATCACGACGGAGGTCGAAAATTACCCTGGCTTTGCGGAAGCCATTCAGGGCCCCTGGCTGATGGAACAGATGGAGGCCCAGGCCCGCAATGTCGGCACACGCATTTTTAATGATTACATCACAGAGCTTGATACAAGCCAGCGGCCGTTTGTGGCCACGGCAGATTCCGGCACCAAATACATCGCCGAAAGCGTGATTATTGCTACCGGCGCCGCGGCCAAATGGCTCGGCCTTCCGTCCGAACAAAAATATATGGGATTTGGTGTCTCGGCTTGCGCCACCTGCGACGGATTTTTCTATCGCGGCAAAGAGGTTATGGTGATCGGAGGCGGCAATACAGCGGTTGAGGAGGCCATCTATCTTACCAACCATGCCGACAAGGTGATCCTTGTTCATCGCCGGGATGAATTTCGCGCTGAAAAGATCCTGATTGAGCGCCTTAAAAAGAATCCAAAGATAGAAATTATCTGGGATCATGTCCTTGACGATATTCTTGGAGAGCAGGACCCCTTCGGGGTGACCGCTGCGCGTTTGCGCAACGTCAAAACGGATGAAATACAGGAAATTTCCGTACATGGGGTGTTTATCGCCATCGGCCATACACCGAATACGGATCTGTTCAAGGGCAAGCTGGATATGGATGATGAAGGCTATCTCATCACCAAACCGGATTCGACCGCGACAAATATTCCTGGTATTTTTGCCAGTGGCGACGTGCAGGATAAAATATACCGTCAAGCGGTAACGGCGGCAGGCACCGGTTGTATGGCCGCGCTGGAAGCAGAAAAATTTCTTGCCGAAAATGAATCCGAGACGGCGCTCGCGGCGGCAGAATAACACAAAGCGGTCTTGTTTCCGACGTTAATAGTCTGGTAATCTGGCCCGGCAGTATGGATGAAACGGTTGCGCCCAAATAAGGGGCTGGCCAAAACGGAAGATCTGGACAGCACCATGGATTGGGACAAATTACGGATTTTTCATGCTGTCGCCGAGGCGGGCAGCTTCACCCGTGCTGGCGAAACCCTGCATTTAAGCCAGTCAGCAGTCAGTCGGCAGGTCAGTGCGTTGGAAGAAAGCCTGAACGTTGCTTTGTTTCATCGCCATGCACGGGGCCTGTTGCTCACCGAACAGGGAGAGCTTCTCTACCGCACAGCCCATGAAGTGTTT
>NVRR01000027.1 GCA_002732675.1 Sneathiella sp.
GAGTAAAACGTTTGGCAAAGATAGTCGCGCGCTCAAAAATATAAATATTAATCTTGATGAAGCAGAGATGGTGGCGCTGATCGGGGCATCTGGTTCCGGCAAGTCGACGCTCATACGCCATATCGCGGGACTTGTTGCCGGCGATAAAACGGAAAGCCAGGTCAGTGTATTTGGTTCCCCAATTCAAAAAAATGGCCGTATTTTGCGGGGCGTTCGTCAGCATCGCCGGGAGATTGGCGTGATCTTTCAACAATTCAACCTTGTTGGACGCTTATCAGTTCTGACCAATGTTCTGACCGGTGTATTAGGTCAGGCACCGGCCATTCGAACCGTCTTTGGCATTTTTACGCGCCGTGAAAAACAAATGGCCATGGAAGCTTTGGCGCGTGTTGGGATTGCCGATCATGCAGCGCAAAAATCATCCACTCTTTCGGGCGGCCAACAACAAAGAGCGGCTATTGCGCGAACAATTGTACAGGGTGCCAGGCTTATTCTCGCTGATGAGCCCATTGCTTCCCTGGATCCAGCTTCATCACGAAAGGTCATGGATAATCTGGCGCGCATCAACCGAGAAGACGGCGTGACGGTTTTGGTCTCTCTGCATCAGGTGGATTACGCCATCAAATATTGCCCTCGGACGATCGCGATGCGCCAGGGGGAAATTGTTTACGATGGCGCCAGCGAAAAACTGACGCCCGAATTTCTGCAAAAATTATACGGATCAGACAGTATTGAGCTGCTCTCGAAAGAGAAGCGACATGAGTTTTTGCCACCAAAAAAGGCAGCTCAAGTTGCCAACTTGCCAGCCCGAGAGCCCGCTTTGGTCCAAGCCGCGGGCTGACGACCAATTTTCAACGACAAACTATCAAAACAACCACTTAAACTTATTTGGAGATGATACAGATGATACGTAAATTGTTATCCGTCGCAGTTGTCGCGGCCACAGCATTGGCAAGCGCCAGCGCTTTTGCGGACGTTAAGCCCTTGGAAGGTGATCCCAAAGAAATCAATTTCGGGATTATTGCAACTGAATCCACGTCGAACCTAAAAGAGCAATGGCTTCCTTTCATGGACGACATGGAAAAAGCCCTGGGCATGAAGGTTAATGCCTTTTTCGCCCCTGACTACGCTGGCGTTATCGAAGCCATGCGCTTCGGTAAGGTGCATGTCGCCTGGTTTGGTAACAAATCCGGTATGGAGGCCGTTGACCGTGCAGGCGGTGAAGTCTTCGTACAGACATCAAAAGCGGATGGGTCCCAAGGATACTATTCCCATATTATCACACATGTGGACAATAAGGACATCAACAGCCTTGAAGATATCTTCAGCTGTGACAAGACCCTGAACTTTGGCATCGGGGATCCGAATTCCACGTCCGGTTTCCTGGTTCCATCCTATTACGTTTTCGCCAAAAACAATATTGACCCAAAGAAATGCTTCAAGACCATGCGTAATGCCAATCATGAAACAAACCTGTTGGCGACAGCCAACAAGCAAGTGGATATTGCGGCAAACAATTCTGAACAAATCGGTCGTACAAAGAAGAAAGCACCTGAGGTTGCAGAAAAAATCAAAATTATCTGGACCTCTCCGCTAATTCCATCTGATCCGATTGTTTATCGCGAAGACTTGTCGAAAGAACTGAAATCCCGGATCAAGGGCTTCTTCCTGTCATATGGTCGTTTTGGTGATACAGAGGCTGCGAAGGCTGTTCTGGCCAACATCAGTGATGGGCAGGGCTTCTTTATGGAAAGCAACAATACCCAACTTTACCCAATCCGCCAATTGGCCCTGTTCAAGGATAAAATTAAAATTGAGCGCGCTAAGGGGGCATCTGAGTCGGAGAAAACTGAAAAAGTTGCTCTGATCGTAAAGAAATTGTCTGACCTCGATATTCTTGTCGCGAACCAATAAATCTTGGCAAGGACCCATTAGGCGCCGGGAAATACTTCCGGCGCCTTTTCTATTTTAAGAACAAGAATTGCAAGGCATATTCCATGACAACTGCCCCCATTCATCCTTCGTCGCCCGCAATACCGATCCCGACGCCGCCGCCACGAAATCTGAAACGCTCAGTCTTTAATCTTCTAGGCTGGGCGATACTTGCCGGGCTTTTGACCTTGTCTTGGGAAGGTGCGGATATGCGCCCCATGGCGCTAATTGATGATGCGGCCAATATGGGGCAGTTCGCGGCTGATTTCTTCCCTCCTGATTTTACGGAATGGCAGATGTATGTCGAAGAAATCTTCATCACCATCCAAATCGCTCTTTGGGGGACGGTTCTCGCAATCGTTCTTTCAATTCCGTTCGGGATTATGTCCTCGGAAAATATTGTTCCTTGGTGGATATGTCAGCCCACACGGCGGGTGATGGATGCCGCTCGCGCAATTAATGAAATTGTCTTCGCCATGCTGTTCGTTGTGGCCGTCGGACTTGGGCCTTTTGCCGGTGTTCTCGCGTTATGGATACATACCACGGGCGTCCTCGCCAAGCTTTTCTCCGAAGCCGTGGAGGCGATTGATCCGCGCCCCGTTGAAGGCATTCGGGCAACAGGGGGTAACGTCCTTCATGAGATAATCTATGGCGTCATTCCGCAGGTGTTGCCTCTCTGGATTTCATATTCTCTTTATCGGTTTGAATCCAACGTCCGCTCCGCCACCGTCCTTGGTATTGTCGGGGCTGGCGGCATTGGGGCATTGCTATGGGAATTTATTCGCGGGTTCTACTACACGGAAACCGCCGCCGTGATGATCCTTATTATTGTATCCGTGAGCTTGCTTGATATTATGTCTCAAAGGCTTCGTAAATTGGTCATCTGACCTATTCGGCTATACCGTCTAATAGTCACGGGAGATGGTTTTGGAAGAATTTCAACGCTACGCCGTTTACTTCGCGCCGCAGCGCCTTTCTCGGCTGGGGGCATTCGGCAATAGCTGGCTGGGGTTTGATCCGGAAACTGGCGACGATCTGGATCGCCCGGATCTTGGCGATGATACGAAGGCGCAAATTATTGATGTCACTGCCGCCCCGCATCGTTATGGTTTCCACGGCACCTTAAAGCCACCGTTTGCTTTACGCTCAGGCACAACAAGCGACCAGCTGGTGTTCGCGATAGAGGAGCTATGCGGCAGCGTTAGGCCCTTCGATTGTGGTTCAATCTCCGTCCGTGCGCTCGGTGTCTTTCTAGCCTTGACGTTAGACCATTCCTCGACAGAGCTTGCCAATCTCGCGGCATTATGTGTACAGGAGCTGGATAGTTTTCGCGCGCAGCCCTCTCCAGCGGAAATCGCACGACGGCAAAAGGCAGGCCTCACGGAAAGACAGGAGCGCTTTCTGGAAATGTGGGGATATCCTTATGTGTTTGAAGAGTTTCGCTTTCATATGACTTTGACCGGCGAGCTCGACAGTGACCTGCGGCCTATTATGTCAGAAAAACTATCCGAAATAGCAGCTTCTGCACTGTCTTCACCGCTTCAAATCGAAGATATCTGTTTGTTTGGTGATCCCGGCGATGGACAACGGTTTCAGTTGATCCGCCGCTTTCCTTTGGGTAATGACAGGATCGCTTAACGCTTCAATGCCGAAATAAATGCCCTGACACCCGCTTCAAGACGACCGCTGTTATCTACAATGATAATGTCGGAAGTGTCCTTCAAGACCGGCGCCTGCCGTAGAAGCCGTCTTTCAATTTCTTCTTCTGTTTCTCTCCGCCGGCCCGCAAGGCGTTTGGCGAGAACCCGATTATTGGCGGTGACCATTATGGTTTTCACCGGTGTGAAACTGGCGTTTGCCTGATCAACAACGTGGCGGGAAACATTTGCGATGACATGTCGGCCCCTCAGCCTGTCCGTTTCATAATGTCTTGGAATGCCATATTGAAGACCATGGGCATCCCACTGCAAACTGAAGGCGTCTGCAGACGACATTTTCTGAAATTCGGCGATGGAAACGGCCTGATGCGCTTCGCCGCAGGCTTCTTCGGGGCGGGTAATGACCCGACGGACAAAGATAAAGCTTGGGTCATGCTCAAAATGCGCGCGCGCCGCGTCAATTAGGGTATCCTTGCCGGCGCCGCTAGGGCCGACCACAAGAATGAACACACCTAAATCAGGCAACGCGATTTCCCTGAGTCCAAACACCACGGACTACCGGGTGATGTGGTGAGTGATGAACATGCACCAGGTCAGCGCGTTTCCCCATCGCGATTTCTCCGCGATCCGTCAGCCCGACGCTTTCGGCCGGCTGTTTGCTGATGAGGCGAATTGCCTGCGGCAGTGAAATACTGTCGATATCCTCCCAGAGCAGTATAGCGCCATAGAGCAAGCTATGCGGGACATAATCGCTTGATATAACGTCAAGATACCCGAGTTTTGCAAGATCGCGCGCCGAAACATTACCAGAATGGGATTTCCCCCGGACAATATTCGGGCCGCCCATCATTACCCGAAGACCGGCTTCATGGGATGCCTTCGCGGCTTCCACGGTTGTCGGGAATTCAGCAACGGCGATACCATCCGTTATGGCCTCGTCGACATGGCAAGTTGTCGCATCATCGTGGCTTGCGAGGGCGATCCCCCGGTCATTTGCCGATTTTACTGCATGTTGTCGGTGCCTTTTACTGTGGCGCGCTTGATCCTCTTTCCGTTCAGAAATGAAGCCTTCCATTTGCCCATCGGTCAGGCCGTATTTTCCCTGATAATAGGTATAATAGGCCTCCAGACTCACAAACTGCCGTTGCCCGGGCGTATGATCCATGATCGAGACAAGGCGAACGCCGGGTTTGTCAACGACGCCATCGAGTGCCTCCGCCATTTCTGGATAGCTCACCTCGCAGCGTAAATGCAGATAGTGATCCGCGCGGAGCAGGTTTTCGGCGCCAGCATGTTGAAGGCCATCAATCATGTCGTTCAGACGGCTGATGCGGGCGCTGCCACGCTGAACGTCGCCAAGGGCAAGCGCGTCGAGCACTGTCGTTATTCCGGAAATGGCGAGCTGGCTGTCATGGGCAATTGCCGCCGAGGCAGAGGGCCATTCGGCCTTTGGCCGCGGCGTCATATGCTTTTCAAGGTTGTCAGTATGCAACTCGACAAATCCCGGCATCAGGTAGTCGCCAGACATGTCATGGGCTGCGGTTAGGGATGATCTGCCCTCGCTGATGTCGGCGATCACTCCGTCTTTTACCTGCAGCGTACCTTCAAGGACCTGATCGGCAAGGACAATTTTAGCATTGATAAAAATCTGTTCAGGCATCGCTTGCTACCCGGTATTGAGAAATATCGAATTCAGAGGTGCAGATGGCATCCCGTGCGGCCGCATCATGGAAAATACCCAAAATCGCTGTTCCCCGGTCTTTTGCTTCGGTAATGAGATCGAGGACAATGGCTTTATTTTCGGCGTCCAGCGACGCTGTCGGCTCGTCCAGCAGCATGATCGGATATTCCGTCGCAAATCCCCTGGCGATATTCACCCGTTGCTGTTCGCCGCCGGAGAAGGTCAGCGGGGAGAGCGACCATAATGCTGGCGGTATATTTAGTCGCGCCAGCAAACCTTCGGCTTTCACTTGTGCCTCTTCTGCCGCTATACCGAATATCTTCATAGGCTCCATCACGACATCGAGGGTGGATACCCGTGGAATAACCCGCAGGAACTGGCTGACATAGCCCAGCGTGTGGCGCCGCACATTTAAAATGGTATGGGGTTCTGCATGGACCATATCTACCCAGTCATTCAGGTGCCGCACAAAAATATTGCCCTCATGGCAGACGTAATTTGCATAAACCATCCGCATGAACGTGCTTTTTCCGGCCCCGGATGCCCCTGTCAGGGCAATGCAATCCCCGGCGTTCATGGTCATGTTGATATTCTTGAAAACCGGAATGACCGCGCCTTGCTGGACATGTAAGGTGAAGCTCTTCGCTATATTTTCGACACGCATCATTTCGGACATAGGATTTCCTTAAACCTGCAAGATGGACGAGACAAGAAGCTGCGAATAAGGATGCTGCGGATCGTCCAATACCTGATCCGTCAATCCACTTTCCACAACCCGACCACCCTGCATGACCATCAGCCGGTGTGAGAGTAATCGCGCTACCGCCAGATCATGAGTGACAATAACAACAGAGAGATTGAGGTCTGCTACTAGGCCGCGCAATAAATCTAGAAGGCGCGCCTGAACCGACACATCTAGCCCGCCAGTGGGTTCATCCATAAAGACCAGTCGGGGCCCTGAGACAAGATTACGGGCGATTTGTAGCCGCTGCTGCATCCCGCCAGAAAACGTGGATGGGGTATCGTCCATTCGGTCGTCTGCAATCTCTACTTTGCCGAGCCATGAGGCGGCGGTGCCTCGGATTTCTCCATAATGACGCCATCCGACACCCATCAGCCGTTCGCCAATATTGGCACCGGCACTCACGCCCATACGCAATCCGTCGCGCGGGTTTTGATGGACAAACGCCCAGTCCGTGCGCATCAGAAACCGTCGTTCCGGCTCACTCATTTCGTAGATTTCGCGGACGTCACTCAGCCGCGTATTGTAGTGAATAGAACCAGCAGAGGGTAAAAGCTGGCCGGATACGGCGTTCAGCAGGGTAGATTTTCCGGAACCAGATTCCCCGACAATACCGAGGACTTCCCCAGGAAAAAGATCAAATGAGACCTGCTCGCAGCCAACTCTGTCGCCATAGTGGACGGCAATATCTCTGACCGTTAACAATGGATCTTGTGGTGTCATTGCACGCCCTCCCGTTTTTGCAGTGGGTGGCCGGGGGACATCTCTCCTCTATGGCCCTCGTCTTGACGTGTTTGACAGAAATGGCTGTCGGAACAGACGAACATTCGCCCGCCGTGATCATCTAAAATAACCTCATCGAGAAAGCTCTCTTCCGCACCGCAAAGCGCACAAGGCTGTTCCCATTTCTGGATTGAAAATTTGTGATCATCGAAATCGAGGCTTTTCACCGTCGTATAAGGCGGTATTGCATAAATGCGTTTTTCACGCCCGGCGCCAAACAGCTGCAAGGCTGGCATTCTATCCATCTTTGGATTGTCAAATTTTGGGGTCGGAGAGGGATCCATCATATATCGCCCCGCGACTTCCACCGGATAGGCATAAGTTGTCGCGATCTCTCCATGCTGGGAGATATCCTCATATAATTTTACGTGCATCAGGCCATATTCTTCCATGGCATGCATTTTTCGGGTCTCGGTTTCGCGGGGTTCTAAAAACCGTAAAGGCTCCGGGATCGGCACCTGATACACGAGGATCTGACCTTCGGTGAGGTCCGTTTCGGGGATCCGATGCCGGGTCTGAATTACTGTCGCTTTGGCCGTATCTTCGGTGGTCTCGACATTCGTAACCTTGGTGAAAAATTTCCGGATGCTAACGGCATTGGTCGTATCGTCTGAGCCCTGATCGATTACTTTCAAAACATCTTCCGGGCCGATGACAGCAGCGGTCACCTGAATGCCGCCCGTTCCCCAACCATAGGGCATGGGCATTTCACGGCTTGCGAACGGCACCTGATAACCTGGGATCGCCACAGCTTTCAGCAGTGCCCGCCGGATCATTCGCTTCGTCTGTTCATCTAAATAGGCGAAGTTATAGCTCTGCTTATCTACCATTTCCATCGTCTACTCCGCCGCCTGCATGATACTCTCTTGTGCCTGTTTTCTGAGACGCCTGACGAGCTCCAGCTCTGACTGGAAGTCCACATAATGGGGAAGTTTGATATGTTCGACAAAGCCAGTCGCCTGAATGTTATCACTGTGAGAGAGGACAAATTCATCGTCCTGCACCGGTGCCACCTGCTCCTCGCCAAGTTCATGGCAGCGCAGAGCTCTATCCACCAAAGCCATGGAAATGACTTTTCGTTCGCAATGGCCAAAGGCAAGCCCATAGCCGCGCGTGAATTGTGCGGGCAGGGTTTTGGAGCCCTGGAATTGATTGACTGTTTCGCATTCAGTAATGGTGATATCACCAATATCAATGGCAAACCCAAGCTCTTCGGGTGTGAACTCGACTGTCACATCACCAAGGCGGACTTCGCCGACAAAGGCATGATTGCGGGCATATCCGCGCTGCGTGGAATATCCAAGTGCGAGAATAAAACCTTCATCACCGCGGGCGAGATTTTGCAATCGTAAATCCCGGCTTGCAGGAAACTCCAAAGGCTCACGGGTGAGATCACCAACGGGCGCATCATCCTCAAAGAACCCCTGGCTAGCGCTTTCAATCAGGCCCTCATTATTGAGCAATTCCAGAACCCTCGGCATGTCCGGATCAAGTTCGCGATCGGACATTTCCGCGCGGGGCTGTTCTAACCCTTCGGCCGCCAATGCAAAATCGAGAAGCCGGTGCGTGTAGTCAAAGGTCGGCCCCAAAATCTGACCACCCGGTAAATCCTTGAACGTTGCTGAAACACGGCGATCAATGGTCATATCGGCTGTATCAAGGGCATTGGAATAACCAAAACGGGGCAGGGTTGTCCGGTAAGCACGGATAAGGAAAATCGCCTCGATTAAATCTCCGCGTGCCTGTTTGATGGCAAGGGCTGCCAGCTCGGGGTCATAGAGCGATCCCTCCGCCATAACGCGGCTAACAGCATGGCTGAGCTGCTCAGTGATTTGCTCTAACGATAATTCGGATACGTTGGTGTCGCCGCGGCGCTCTTCCGCCAGATATTTATGGGCGTTATCAATCGCTTTTTCGCCGCCTTTTACTGCTACATACATGGTTATTCCTCAATCTTGGTGGTTCTGGGTAAAGCGGCCAATTCTTCAGGGCTGGTGAACAGCCAATCGACACCGATGGGGAATAACTGATGGTTTCGTGTGATGGCAGACTTTAGTGCGGCAGGACAGTTTTCGATATCAAAGGCAACGTCAGTTTTAATGCCCGGCCCTGTAAAAACGGGCCCCTTTCCGGCGATCAGTGCGCTGCATTCAACAATCACTGTCGCTGATCGGTCAGGATACTCAGCTGTTCCAATCGAGAATTGCTTGATCACCGTCATATCGCTTGTAATTGAGAGTAAAGCGAATATCGCTCTCGCCGGATCTGACGTAATCGGGCATCCTGCATGGAATTTGAGATGCGCGCGCAGCTCCGGGCTGTCACATTCTGCGGCAATCCAGACCGGCGTATCGACATCCGCCAGCGTCAACAGCACCGCCATCGCGGGCGCACTTATCCCGGGAAGTGTTTGCACGGCAGCGGGCAAGGGATGAATTGTTCCAGGCCGCGATAGCGCCTCCAGGACAGTCCTGAACGTTGCCGTTGCATCGAAAACTTTATTATCAAAACCAAGCGTGCGGGAGACGGGCGTTGCGATATTCATGCGTCTTCCCCTCGTACCATTGTGAAGAAATCAACTTTGGTCGCAGCGGCTTTACGAGATCTATCCGAGAGGGCCCGGGCACGTTTATCTGCAAGGGGCGCAATGACCATCTCATTAAGCTTGTCATGGCGCTTCTGATTTTGCAGTAACGCATCGAATACGGCGGCTATTTCTGCGTGGCGCCGTTTTCGCCCGGCAATATATGCATGACCAACGGTGCCATCGGACAACAAAACGCTGCACCGCGTAACGCTCATTTCACCCAGATTAAATTTCTGGCCATTACCGCCTGCGCGGCCTTGCACCATGACAAGCCCGAACTCCGGCGGACGGAGAAAGTCATATTCCGTGGCCTTACCATAAAGGTCCCAGAATTCTTCAAGATCAGTTTCGCTCGCGCGCGCCAACGTCCCCATCCAGTTTTTACGAGATGAGTTCCCCGAGGCGGGGTCAGGTATCGTGTCCAATGGGTTTTCCTTACAAATGTACCTTCAGAACACTGCCAGATACGTATGTAGGTAATGCGAAAGATTTGTGACATCTAGGTTGCAATAAGGAAAATCACGATACAGAAACGCATAAGTCCTCAAGGGTACTTTCAGAGGAAAGCCCCGTGAGAAACAGGAACGCCCGACTTACGCTCCCTGCATGAATAATCCCTTCTGTTATTTCAAAATATCGCCAGAGGTTACGCGCCTTGAAAATCTACGAACGACACACATAGAAAGGTGCCCTCAACTTCGTCAACTATATCATCCAGAAACTCCCCCTTCAGGGTCCAGAAAATCAGAACAGATCTAGGGCATGAGTTTCAATCTCTATTCTATTGGCATGTTGAAGACCTCGGCTTTCGTCATGTCGATATCAAAGCCCGAACACCCCAGCTAAACGGCAAGGTCGAGCCAACGCGAACTTGCTTTGGAGTTCTCAATAAGATGTACGCCTTTTGGCTGTTGTCCACAAAACACAGTTGATGGCCATAATTTCACAAATTGGGAAAATGCGAGACGGCAGTCTCGAAGGGAGTGGCAAAATTAGTTAAGTCAATCTTCGAGCGAGAAAGGGCTGAAACTCAAGCGCTTCCTGCAGGAAGCGGCATGTTTTGAAGACGACATTTGGAGATAAAACCAGCCAACGCATTGGCTTTATTGGAGCCGGATGAATTGCCGACCAACGATTTTTCCGATGTCAGAATTTCCTTCTGCTACGATGAGGTCGCCACAAATTTACTGACGGCGGAAAAATCGTTGAGGTCAAATTCTGCGCCGTCAAGGCGGAGAAGAAGCTGCTCACTGGAAGCCCAGGCTAATACTATAGAAGGAACGAAGATGATATTTGTACTGAAGATAAGTTGCTTGGACCGCCCGGGTTTGGTTGCCGACCTCGCAACTCGGCTGCGCGATCTGGATTGCAACATATTGGAAAGCTCACAATTCTTCCAGCCTAACCCTGGAACGACCCGGGAAGAAGGTATCGGGCAGTTCTTCATGCGCCTGGAGTGCAATACGACCAAGTCAAACTTGGAAGAAATTGACAGCTCGCTAGATAAGTTTCGAACGGACTATGAGGCAAACGTACTTCTATTTCCCAGGCAGGCGATTGTCCCGACCATTCTGATGGTCTCCAAGTTTGACCATTGTTTGCAGGACATCCTGTATCGGGTGCAAACGGAGACACTCCCCATTGAGATTGCCGCAGTGGTATCCAATCATGTCGAATCAAGGGCTGCTGTAGAAAGACTAGGCATCCCGTTTCATCTTTGGCATGTGACGAAAGAAAACAAGGCGGAGCAAGAAGAAAAGCTCGATGAGTTGGTTCAGCGTACCGGCGCCGAGCTAATTGTTCTCGCTCGTTATATGCAAATATTGTCGGATGGGTTTAGCTCTAAATACTTCAGCAAAATCATCAATATCCACCATTCTTTTCTGCCAGCCTTTAAAGGGGCCAAGCCCTACCATCGTGCCTGGGAACGAGGGGTCAAGCATATTGGTGCGACGGCACATTATGTGACGCCGGATCTGGATGAAGGGCCGATTATTGAGCAAGGCACGGAGCGTGTCAGCCATTCATGTGATGCCGAAGAGCTGGTGCGACGCGGCCGCGATATCGAAGCGCGGGTTTTATCGCGTGCCATTAAGCTTCATGCAGAACAACGTGTCTTTATTAACGGAAGCCGCACAGTGGTTTTTGAAGACTAGGGTTGATAAGGAAATAGATTTGAGTAAAACCTGGCGTAAATATCCAATAATTCCCTGTTCTCCATAAATGGTTCCCTGCTTTATCAGTTCTTTTTCCGGCACTGTCAGCGGAAAGTTTCTTGGTGACAAAATGCGATGAGAGGGTAGGCTCTTAGGCAGCGAGTCGGTGACATTCTGCCAGAGCCGTTTCGCGATTGAGATTAAGGTTTTGCGTCTAATGACACGAGCGCTCCACCAAGGCGGATTGCTCACGCGCAGAAAGATGATCGACCGTCGGCATAAATTGTCTGTTACCCGGCGGATGGATGCATGCATTACTCGTCGGGGAAGGGCATGAGACTGGAGAACCCTGGATCGGCTCTACTTCAACCTACCGGCACAACACCGGTTGCCGCATAAAAGAGGCTGAAACCCACTTATAAATCAAGCTCAAACTGTGCAGACAAACCGAGACATCTCCGGGTGCCTATGGATGATGATCTTAAAGATGGCAATGTCAAAGGGCGGGCGGTTCTAAGCCCGCACAAGTAAAGCATATCGGTAAAAAAAGAGGCAAGGAACCGAAGTTCCTTGCCTCTTTTTTTGTAATAGTTTCCGGCTAGACCGCAGTTTAGTCGGCTGAAACCACTTCGCCGATGGAAACAAGACGCTCACCATCAAACTGGACAGGCATCATTTTTTCAATCGGATAAAAGTCCGTTGGGCTTGTTTCAATAGTAACCCCTGGCAGAAGCATATCCATTTCCATGTTGAGGTTAGCGGCTTCCTTCATGATATTCTCACGAGTAAGGTTGTCGCCTGCTTGCTCAAGCACCTGTACCATTGTCTGTGCAGCGAGATAGCCGAAGACATTGAAAGAAGACAGCAGATCCCCATCAGGATTGTATTCTGTCATCCAGGCTTTCCATTTCTTGTAGGCTTCTGTCTCCTGGGTTTCAGGAGAGGTTGGATCCATGTAATACTGCAGGGAAATAATGCCCTTGGAATTTTCAAGACCCGCAGGCTTGTAAACAGAACCAACCGTATTCGACACAGAGTTGTTCAGGAAGAGCGGATCCCAGTTCAACTCCCGGACCTTCTTGATTGCCTGTGCTGCAAATTTTGGTGTCGACACATTAAAGAAGACATTTGCACCGCTGCTTTTCAGCTTGATAATTTGCGAATTAATTGTCGGATCGGTTACTTCGTAACTTTCTTCCGCAACAATCATTGTCGCGGCTTTATCGCCAAGCTTGGCTTTTAGACCCGTCACATAATCTTTACCATAGTCGTCATTCTGAAACAGAATGCCAATTTTGGGATCTTTCACATTTTCCAGAATATAGGCGCCGAACAATTTACCTTCTGTCTGGTAACTCGGCTGCCAGCCCATGGTCCATGGATAGTTTTCAGGATCACCCCATTTTGTTGCC
The DNA here is from genome assembly GCA_002732675.1 of Sneathiella sp. GTDB lineage: Bacteria > Pseudomonadota > Alphaproteobacteria > Sneathiellales > Sneathiellaceae > Sneathiella. Next base: position 12,952 of record NVRR01000027.1, read on the forward strand.
CCTGTCGCAACAAACAACTGCGGCACCTTTTTCTTGTTCATATAGTTATGAATGGCCGAGTTCGTTGGCGTTCCCAGTCCCTGAAAAATAAGCAGAACATCTTCCTGCTCAACCAGTTTCCGAGTCTGTTCCTTCGTTTTTGGCGGGCTGTAGCCATCATCAAGCGAGATAAACTCGATCATCCGACCGTTAACGCCACCTTCTTTGTTTACTTTTTTAAAATAGGCAGTGATAGCCTTCCCGATTGTACCGTAAGCAGCAGCCGGGCCACTATATGGGTTGGTGTTACCGAGTTTAATATTGGTGTCCGTGACACCAGGGCCGTATTTTTTTTCAGCAGCAGCTGTGCCCGCAACCAAACCAATGGCCGCGATGCCTGCTAATGCTAGGGTAAGTTTTCTCCCTGTATTCATTTCTACCTCCTGTTTTTTTGTTGCCGTATCAATAATACGGTTTCACTCCACTTACACGCCTGACAGCTCACAGTTTCTTTTTGAGGCGAACCTTCAGGATATCTACCAAACCCACGATACCAGAGGGCATGACATAAATAACAAGTATCAAGATAACGCCAAATACGGCATAAGAAAGGCCTGTCGATACTTCCTCAGCGATATTCGGAACCATCAGAATAAACAGGCCGCCAAAAATTGCGCCCCAAATAGAGCCCGTTCCGCCGACAACCAGACCAATAAAGAGTAATATTGATAACTGGAATGTGAAGCTGTCCGGCGCCACAAATTCAATGACGATAGCGGCTAGGGCCCCGGCAATCCCGGTATAGAAGGCGCTGACCCCAAAAGTCAGGGATTTGTATAACGACGTATTGATCCCCATGGACTGGGCCGCAATCGGATTGTCCCTGATCGCCATCATCGCCCTTCCAGACCGACTGTTAATAAGGTTCCAGGCAGCCCAAAATAGAAGCAGCATGATGCCGAAAGAAATCAGGTACCACCACTGATCCATTGTCATTGCAAAGGTATTCACGAGGACTTCAGGAACATCTGGACGGAAAATATCAAGGCCTTGTACACCACCGGTCAGACCTTCTAGGTGCGAAGACTTAAGGATCTGCGGCACGGCGACCGCGAGAGCAAAAGTCGCAAGTGCAAGATATAAACCGTTAAGCCGGAGAGCGGGCAGACCGAAAAGAAATCCAGCAACAAAACACACGACACCCCCAATTGGAATGGTGACGTAAACCGGAAAATCCAAGTGATAGACAAGAATTGCAGCTGTATAGGCCCCGATGGCATAAAAGGCACTATGTCCGAGCGAGAACTGACCATTAAATCCTGTCAGCAAGTTCAAACCCAATATGGCGATGGCGTATATTATTGTCAGCGTCATTTGAAATGACGTATATCCGTCGATAAAGAACGGAAACAAAACCCCGAGGATAACGAATACCGCTACCCATTTTACATTGATCCTAGCGCCGCTGGTCAGCCTGGGATCCACTTTCGTTTCTACATCCGTCGTCATGCTGCTTACACCCTGGTCACAATGGATTTACCGAACAGACCGTTCGGTTTGAACAAAAGAACCGTAACGATCAGTACTAACGCGACTGTCAGTTTCAATTCACTTCCGATGGCCGGAATATAAGTGCCTGCCAGATTTTCAATAATGCCGACCAAAAACCCGCCGGCAACCGCGCCGCCGGGGCTGGTTATCCCGCCGACGATTGCCGCCGCAAATCCGTAAAGCAAGATACCCAGCATCATGTTTGGATCGAGGAAGACAATGGGAGCAATCATCATACCTGCAACAGCGCCGATTGCGGCCGCAAGGCCCCATCCCAACGCCAACATCCATCCAACACGAATGCCAACGAGCTCCGCGCTGTCGGGATTGGCCGCCGCCGCCTGCATCGCCATGCCAATCCGTGTAAAGCGGAAGAAGCAGAATATGGCGCCGAGAAGGATCAGGGTAACGAAGAACATGCCGATTTCGTGTAAACCGATCAAGCCGTTAAACGACCCGTCTGGAAACGGTGAGGGGAACACTTTAATCGTGTGATCCCAGATCGCCCCAGCAAGACTGTTGAAGATGGCTAAAAGTCCAATAAAAACAACAATATGACTTAGAACCGGGGCATTATGAATGGGTTTAAATATAATGCGCTCAATCGCCACACCCCCGGCAAACGAAATCACAATCGTCAATAAAAAGGCTACCCAATAAGGGATGCCGACAGCAATCATTGACCAGCATATATACGTACTGAACATTGCCATCTCGCCCTGGGCGAAATTGAAATGATCGATGGCTTGATAAATCATGACCACTGCGAGAGCTAAACAGGCATAAATCGCACCGTTCGCCAGGCCAGTCAGTATTTGTTGAAGAAAAAGTTCCATGGGAAATTTCCTAATACCCTAAATAGGACCGGCGTACGGTCTCGTTTTCGAGAATTGATTGAGATGTACCTGAGATGACTATATTCCCGGTTTCAAGCAGATAGGCGTGATCCGCCAGCTCGAGCGCCAAAGACGCATTTTGCTCCACCAGCAACATGCTGACACCATCTTCCACATTTATCTTTTTCAAGATAGCGAACAGCTCCTGCACGATAAGAGGCGCTAGCCCGAAAGACGGTTCATCCAAAAGCAGGAGCCTAGGCCGCAACATAAGAGCCCTGCCAACGGCGAGCATTTGCGCTTCGCCGCCGCTTAAAGTACCAGCCTGTTGACTACGCCGTTGTTTAAGAATGGGGAAATAGGAATAGACCCGCTCGATATCGCGGGCAATTTCATCTTTATCACTGCGGCTATAGGCGCCAAGCTGCAAGTTATCCTCTGTCGACATTCTCACAAAAGTCCCACGTCCTTCCGGAACGTGAGCTATTCCTTCGCGCGTAATATCCGCAGTACGAAGAGAAATAATATTTTTGCCCGCCAGAAGAATTTCGCCACTTCTGGATATCATTCCACTTATGGCCCGCAACGTCGTCGTCTTACCTGCCCCGTTTGCGCCGAGGATTGTCGTGACCCCACCCTCTTCAAGGCTAAAATCAATACCATGCAACGCTTTGGTCGGGCCGTAAGACGCTTCCAAGCCCTTTACCTCAAGTATATTGCTCATTATTTGCCTGTCCCCAAATACGCTTCAATAACATCGGGGTGCTGTTGGATGTCACTCGGAGCCCCCTCGGCCAATTTCCGGCCAAAGCTCAATGCCACCACTTTCTCGGATACTTCCATCACCAAGCCCATGTGATGCTCGACAAGAAGCACCGTTGTGCCAAATTCATCGCGCACTTTACGGATCGTTGACACCAGGTCGGAAAGTTCGCTGTGGTTAAGGCCGCCCGCAGGCTCATCCATCATTAAAAGTTTGGGTCTGCTCATCAACGCTCTGGCAATTTCCAAACGTTTCTGAATACCAAAGGAAAGGCCGCCAATGAGCTGTAATGCTGTATCTTCAAGCCCGAGGAACTTCAAAACGCTGATGGCGCGCTCTCGCAATTCGCTTTCTTCCCGTTTTATCCAGGGCAAATGCAGCGCATTGCTCACATAATCCGTCTTGCCCGTGCAATGACCGCCAATCATGACATTATCCAGCACAGTCAGGTTGGCAAAAAGCGCAAGATTTTGAAAAGTTCGACCTATTCCAAGAGAACTCATCTTGTGAATCGGATTTTGCAAAATCGACTGACCCTGGAACAAGATATCCCCGGCATTCACATTGTATAACCTGCTGATACAGTTAAATAAGGTCGTCTTACCGGCGCCATTAGGGCCAATAAGGCCAACGATCTGGCCTGCAGAGATATCGAATGATACGCCATCCAAAGCGACGATGCCGCCAAAATGGACGCTAACATCCTGAATGCTCAACAACGGATCCGCTGTCTCCGCATTCGTTGACGTTTTACTGTCTAGTTCATTATTCACGCATTACCATTGGCTGCGCCGGTTCCCAGATGCATTTCATCGCTATTGTGAAAACGCTTCCGAACGCCTAGGCGCCCACCTCCCAAAAAAACGTTATTCTTAATTATTGTTCACGGACTTTGACGTAGTTAGTTTCATTTGGCCAGCAAAAAAAAGCATCATCACATAGACTTTCGATTAAAACAGAAGCTCTCTGGTGTCATTTTAGCTGTTTCTGCTCGTCATCATTATCTTTCTGCCGGGCACTTGTAGAACGCGTTTTACGAGTATTTTGACATTAACAACTTAGTCGACGCGAAAAGTGTACGTCGTCTGGGGTAATCGGATTATTTGGGCTTTAAAATAGGCGAGTTTCCAGATCTCGTTGTTGATATTAGGCGGCCATGGCTAGTTTGTGCAAGCGCTTGCATTTGGCTCGTGTTTTCAGTTTGATATTGTTGCGCTTCTCTAGAATGGCACTGCCATGCCCAAGGAGCACATCCTCTGGTTTTAGATTGCTCAAACTCTCGTGATACCTCCTCGTATTATTAGCAATCCATAAGCTCGGTAATGCCGACTTCAAGTTCCCCCTGGTAAATAATAATTTTCCAGCAGGGTCCGGCTTTTCAGCGATTGATGCCAGCGTTTGATCTTGCCTTGGGTCTGTGGATGGTAAAGTACGCCACGGGCAGGATTGATTCCCTGTTCCTCCAGCCAACTCGATTGAGACATAGGATGGCCCATTGTCAGATAGTAAACGTAGTCTGTGTTTTACCGTTGTGTGGCCAAGCCCAGTTTGCTGAACCGCCCACTTTTCACTGCTGTTCGCTGCGGTCTGGAGATGTCGCGGATTGCGCAGGAAATGGAACCTAACTGGGAAGTCTGTATCGGTCTGCATTTTGGCCCGGTGGTTGCGGGCATCGTCGGCAAGAAACAATTTTTGTTCGATGTTCGGGGCGACACGGTCAATATTGCGGCGCACCTGGTTGAGCACGGTTCACCGGGGGCGGTCGCAATGACCAACGATGGCGGGCAGGAAATTTAGGATGAATGCCGTGCCCGCTCGCTCGGCATCATTGATATCAAGGGCAAGGGCAAGGGCAAGGGCAAGGGCAAACTTAACATTGCCGAAGCTTACGCAATTAAATAATTGATTACCGAAAGACCCGCGGGCATTAACCAGGCCAGCATTGGAAAGTGAATGAAAAAGGGAGACTGGAATGCATCGGCGTCTGTTTATTAAGGGAATTGGTTTGGTTGGCGTCGGCTCATTAGCGACTCCTCAGGTAGTGCTGGCGGATACTCCAGACCCGATGTCGGCAGTATTCGCTGGCTCCCTCTATTATGCCAAAGTTCGCTAGGCCGATGTACCGACAATTGATCGTAATGGCAATGTTATTCAGGGTACCACCGGCCATGAGATGGACAGCTATAACCACTACATCATTAAACATGTAATCCTGAATGATAATTTTGAGTTTGCGGGCGAGCAGGCGTTCAATCCGGAAACGGATTCGCCTATCTCGGAGTATAACATCACGGAATTGAATAGTGCCGTCTATGTGATCTTGCCCTGCAACAAGTACGATGCCCGGCTGAATGTTCTTATGCTCTGAGCCGGAGTGGCGCGCATAACAGGTTTATTCACCAGCGGCAGATTTCTCTAGCCGACGCTCTACATCATCGCTTCCTTGGGCTTTGCTGCTTGCTGCCTTGGAGTCACATAGACGACGCGATGGGGAATCGAATACTTGCTGGAGCGATCCCGAGCTCCACGACTAGTTCCTGCATTGTCTTTGCGGAACTGAGCATGGCTCAATGTGTTGTTTCCGGGGCAATCGAAGCGACCATATGACAAATTTCTACACAGCAGATACAAGCCTGTAGGTGGATTTTCACTTTCCGCGCGGGCTTGATTCCCCTAACCTTCATTCAAGTTTACAATAATGGGAGCATTGAAATGTGGGCTGCTGTTCGATCGTCCTGGCCACTATTCACAGGTATGATCTTTCTAATGGTCAGCAACGGACTACTGGTAACCCTACTGACATTGCGTGCAGGGGAGTTAGGTTTCAGCGACTCAGCGATTGGATTGATGCAGTCTGCCTATCCTGTCGGGTCTTTACTGGGCTGTCTGATCGCACCCAGATTGATTATCCGGGTTGGACATATTCGTATATTTGCGGCTCTGGCCTCCGTATGCAGCGGTGTGGCGCTTGTCCATCTTGTCACTTTTGACCCCTGGAGTTGGGGATTTTTACGCTTGCTCACAGGTTTCTGCTTTTCAGGCCTATATATTGTCGCCGAAAGCTGGCTTAACGGCAGCACAAACAACGAAAGCCGGGCTAGTTTACTGTCAGTCTACTTCGTCATCCAAACTGGTGGCGTCGTGATTGGGCAAATGCTGCTCAATTTCTCTACCCCAGAAGGTATTCTGCTTTTTATCGTCGTCTCAATTCTGATCTCATTTTCGCTCGTTCCCATGCTGATTTCCGCCAGCGCGACCCCGCCTTATGAATTGCCCGAACGAATTTCGCTATTGGAGCTGTTTCGTCTGTCTCCAATGGGCTTGACCGGAAGCTTTCTCAATGGCATCGCGCAAACAGCGCTCTATGTCGCTCTCGCCATCTACGGCAGTGCCATTGGATTATCCAGTGGCGCCATTGGTGGTCTGGTCGGGTTTATGACTTTGGGCGGCGTATTATTCCAGTTTCCCCTTGCTAAGCTATCTGACCGAATAGACCGGCGCCTGGTCATCGTCGGTGCCCCGGGCCTTGCAATCCCGGTGTGTTTCTTCCTCGCAATGCTAGACAATCCAGCGGACAATTATCTACTACTCTGCGCGATGGTCACGGTACTTGGCGGCCTCACCTTGCCGCTCTATTCCATCTGTATGGCGCATATGAACGATCATCTAAAACCCGGGCAGATAGTTACCGCCAGCGGTACCCTCGTTTTGGTTCTGGCCGTTGGTATGACCTTCGGCCCGACACTCGGGGCCTTCGCTATCTCGCAATTTGGACCTGAAGGGCTTTTCTACTTGCTCGCTACGATTTCAGCATTAATGGTTGTAACTGCGCTTTTTCGGCTTTGGAACGGTCAATCTCGCGCGCAAAATCAGATCATGGCTGTTGCACTTACAGCCAACCTGTCACCGGAAGCAACAAATCTCTATCGAGAAGCCTCAGCTCTGGATAACGATGATCCTGACCCCTAAGCCAGTAAGCTGACAAGAAATGTTGCTTTGATTTCTTAACGGCCTGACGCCTCAGAATTTGCCGTTATCGTTTTTCCACTTGCTACGTGGTGCGATCTTTTCGTGCCCTCTGACATTGCCGGCGCCATTTTGGGGAAAAAGGCCGAGTTCTCCATTCAGGCGCTGCGCTTTTCGATTCTGCAGAGTGCTCTAGACTAAAGGCGACATTGGAATTGCCGGTATACCTACGCGGCTCTTGGGGAGCACTGGTAGCATTGTACCGATCCGCCCGCTACTTGATGAGAGTGTGATCCATGTCAAAGTCTATCAATTCCCAGGAAAGCTCATACTGGTGAGTAGGGCAGTGTTCACCAGTGGCGAAAAAATAGTGCCCGGAGCGGATTCGAACCACCAACACAACAGTCAGAATGGGCACTGATCACGCGCTTAATCTCGCTGAGATACCTTCTTGAACGAAATAAGGCTTTGAGTCCATTCATCCCAGAGTGAAAACTGAAAGTAGGAAAGACTTTCGCGAATACTTACCCGGTTAAGAGTTTGCAAGGCGGGAAGGTCGTCGAGGCAAGAACGCAGGCGATAATTAGGAATGCGGCTACAGAGATGATGGATGTGGTGAATACCAATGTCTGCGGTAAACCAGCGCAGCGGCTGCGGGAGATGATAATAACTGCTCGCCATTACTGACGCTTCGTGAAAGTCCCAATTCTTGTCCTGGCGCCAGTAGGTGTTTTCGAATTGATGTTGGACGTAAAATAGCCATACTCCGACAGTGGAGGACAATGCCACGACTGGACCTAGAATCAACAAAACATCGATAAAGCTCACGCCAAAGCCAAAGCTTAGGCCGGTCAACAAAAGGGCGATTCCAAGATTTGTGGCCATGACACCGATCAGCATCTTCGGGCGGTGCTTGAACAGATCGAAGGGCAGACGGTATCTGAGTACAAACAGATAGAGTGGAGCAATCCCCAGTATTATCACCGGACTACGGTAAATACGGTAGGCCATGCGTTCCCAACGCGACAACGCGAGATATTCGGTCACGGTAAGGGTATTAATGTCGCCGACGCCTCGCTTCATTAAATTGCCGCAAGTGGCATGATGCGTATTGTGACTATACCGCCAGTATCCGTGAGGCGTGAGCGTAACAATACCAATAATATTGCCCACCCAATCGTTTGCGCGGCGTGATTTGAAAAAGGAACGATGGCCGCAATCGTGCTGAATTATGAACAGTCTGACAGTGAAGGCAGCCGCCGGCACCGACAATAAAAGGGTAATCCAATACGCGTCCTCAACTGTGACAAGCATGGCAACCCACAATCCCATTAAAGGCAGTATGGTTGTCAGCAATTGGAGAATGCTCTTCCGGTTTTCAGGAAGAATATGCCGGCGAGCAATTTCCGCCCATTGGCGGGCCTCTGATCCCGCGGTGATTTGCGGTAATTCAGGGCTGACCAAAGTGCCATCGTTTTGTGGCGTATCAAGAGTATTTTTCATCGCCCTATTTCTATAGCAAAAGTCAGCCTATACAAGTAATATAGGATGGAATTGTCGTATCAACCGGAAAATTGAGCTATCTTTAGGATAAAGACGTTTGTGCTGCTGCCTGATCAGCAATGTGGTTTCGCAAATCCGATGCGGAAATCACGATGATCCGTCGTGCTGTGCACTATGCGGAAAGGGCCATTGCACGGCTTCTGAGTGCCGCCTATCACGGTTCTTTGGCGATTGAAGGCTTCGTCAAAACGAGTAAGATCACTCTGACACATAAATGTCACGGAAGACGGCTATGAAGGCCTGACAAAGGCACCCTTCCATTCGGTGGGGAATGATACACTATCAAATGCCGGGGCTAAACACCTAGTCCAGCGATACTTTCCCTCTGTTTTTTTTAAGACCGCTCCGTTGTTGCTTTTTTTCCAGGCGCCTCAGTTTCGATGCGTATGTTGGCTTTGTACGTCGTCGGTATTTTGGCGCAACGGCGGCTTTTTTAATGAGAGCCGTAAGCCGCACTATGGCGGCTTTGCGGTTTTGGTCCTGGCTGCGATGCTGGCGTGATGTCAGTATTAGTACGCCGTCTTTCGTCATTTTTTGGCCGGCCAGAGCGATAAGCCGGGCGGCAACGGGCACTGGAAGGTTGGGGCTATTTTTGACATCAAACCTGATCTGGACAGATGTCGCCACCTTGTTGACATTTTGCCCGCCGGGACCGGACGCCCGGATAAACCT
>NVRR01000028.1 GCA_002732675.1 Sneathiella sp.
CAGCGCGCGCGGTTATGGATGCCAAACATTTGAATGCGGCGGCGTCTTGCCGTGCAAATCTGGTGATTATACGGGTTCTTGGCGAAAGCGCGTATGAGCTGCGCCGGGCGATGGCAATCATTATTACGGCACTTCGCGGAGAAATGGCGGGCAAGTCGGTACCGCTGCCCCGCGTCTGGGAAAATCAATAAAAAGAGGGACAATATGCAATTTACACCAAGGGAAAAGGACAAAATGCTGATCTCGCTCGCGGCCATCGTCGCCCGCGGACGGTTGGCACGAGGGGTGAAGCTGAACTATCCAGAGGCCATCGCGCTGATCAGCGATTTTGTCGTTGAAGGCGCGCGAGACGGTAAATCCGTTGCGAGCCTCATGAGTGAGGGCGGATTGGTTATCAGCCGCGCCCAGGTCATGGAGGGGATCGCAGAAATGATCGATGAGGTACAGGTCGAAGCCACTTTTCCAGACGGGACAAAACTTGTCTCCGTCCACAACCCTATTCGATAGGAGGCGCGCATGATACCGGGAGAAATTATTCCAGCTGACGGCGATATTGAGCTCAACGTCGGCCGTCAGTCAATAACCCTAAAAGTGTCAAACACGGGCGATCGTCCCGTTCAGGTCGGCAGCCATTACCATTTCGCCGAAACCAACAGCGGCCTGTCGTTTGATCGGGAGGCAGCAAAAGGCTTTCGTCTAGATATCGCTGCGGGTACAGCTATCCGGTTTGAGCCCGGTCAAACACGGGATGTCAAATTGGTTGCGCTATCGGGAAAACGGGAAGTTTTTGGCTTTAATCAGGCCGTCATGGGCGCGCTGGAAAAGGGAGAATAAGGATGGCGGTTACCTTGTCAAGGCGCGCTTATAAACACATGTTCGGACCAACCACAGGCGACAAGGTGCGGCTTGCGGACACAGAGCTTTTTATAGAAGTCGAAAAAGACTTCACGACTTATGGCGAAGAGGTCAAATTCGGTGGCGGCAAGGTTATCCGTGATGGCATGGGCCAATCTCAAGTCACACGGGCGGGCGGCGCTGTTGATACCGTCATTACCAATGCATTAATCGTCGATCATTGGGGGATCGTTAAGGCGGATGTTGGTCTTCGTGACGGCAAAATCCATGCGATCGGCAAAGCCGGTAATCCGGATATCCAGCCTGATGTGACGATTATCATCGGCCCGTCCACGGAAGTCATTTCCGGGGAGGGCAAGATCCTGACCGCCGGGGCGCTGGATGTGCATATCCATTTCATCTGCCCGCAGCAAATCGACGATGCCCTTTATAGTGGGGTGACAACGATGATGGGCGGCGGCACCGGTCCGGCCACCGGCACCAACGCCACCACCTGTACGCCCGGTGCCTTCCATATCGGCCGCATGCTGCAAGCGGCGGAGGCCTTTCCCATGAACTTTGGCTTCTTCGGTAAAGGCAACGCGAGCCAGCCTGCCGCACTTATTGAGCAGGTGCAGGCAGGTGCGTGCGGCCTCAAACTTCATGAAGACTGGGGCACCACGCCGGCAGCAATCGATTGCTGCCTGGGTGTTGCTGATGAAATGGATGTTCAGGTGATGATCCATACGGATACGCTGAACGAGTCCGGTTTTGTCGAAAATACCGTTGCATCCTTTAAAAACCGTACCGTCCATGCCTTTCATACGGAAGGGGCCGGCGGTGGCCATGCGCCGGACATCATCAAGGTCGTGGGGGAGGAAAATGTCATTCCGTCGTCGACCAACCCGACCCGGCCTTTCACTGTCAATACCATTGATGAGCATCTGGATATGCTGATGGTCTGCCATCATCTCGATCCGGATATCCCCGAGGATGTGGCTTTTGCCGAAAGCCGCATTCGAAAGGAGACAATTGCCGCCGAAGATATCCTGCATGATATGGGGGCTTTCTCCATTATCGCGTCAGACAGTCAGGCCATGGGGCGTGTGGGCGAAGTGCTGATCCGCACCTGGCAGACAGCCGACAAGATGAAGAAGCAACGGGGACGCCTTGCGCAGGAAACCGGGGAGAATGATAATTTCCGGGTAAAGCGCTATATCGCTAAATACACCATTAACCCGGCTATTGCTCAAGGGATTGATACTTATGTGGGTTCGATAGAAACCGGTAAGCTTGCAGACCTCGTGCTATGGACACCGGCGTTTTTCGGGGTGAAGCCTGATCTGATCTTAAAATCCGGCACCATCGTTGCGGCGCCTATGGGCGATCCGAACGCGTCTATCCCGACACCGCAGCCCGTGCATTATCGCCCGATGTTTGGCGCCTTTGGCAAAAGCTTGACGGCAAGCTCGGTGAGTTTTGTCAGTGAGGCATCGCTTGAACATGATCTCAAAGGTGATCTCGGGTTAGAGCGGGAGTTGTTGCCAGTCAAAAATACCCGGAGCGGCATCGGAAAATCGGCCATGATCCACAACAGCGCCAGGCCAAAGATCGATGTTGATCCGGAAACCTATGTTGTCCATGCGGACGGGGAACTGCTCACTTGCGAACCCGCGACAGAGCTTCCCATGGCCCAACGCTATTTCATGTACTGATGATGCGCCACGCAACAGAAATAGCATCGGGCGAAGGGGTGTTTCCGGGGGAAATCATAGATACGGTCACTCTCGATTTCGACAGCCGCCGCCGCCGCCGGATCAAGCTGACCGGGGATGCCGGTACCGAATTTCTTCTGGATTTACCAGAGGTAAGAACTCTCCGTGATGGTGATATCCTCCGCCTGACAGATGGCTCCGGTATCAAGGTCAAGGCTAAGGACGAGCCCGTTGTCGATATCACGTGCAAAGACACCGCGCATCTGGTGCGGGTCGCTTGGCATCTGGGCAACCGGCATTTGCCAACGCAGCTACTACAAGATCGCCTGCGTATTCGTCAGGATCATGTCATTGAGGAAATGGTTATCCAGCTTGGCGCCATGGCGTCACGGCTTGATGCTCCGTTTGATCCCGAAGGCGGGGCTTATGGCCATGGTGAGACCGAAGGGCATTCCCATGGATAACAAGGCTCTCTTTCATCTGATGTCCTGGATGTCACCGTCCTATCCGGTGGGGGCCTATACCTATAGCCATGGGATTGAATATGCCGTCGAAGCCGGATTGCTCAAAAATGTCGATGAACTTGTCGTCTGGATCACGGATATTCTGGTTTTCGGCAGCGGGAAATCAGATAGCGCCTTTCTCGCGGCAACATATGCTGAAGCCATAAGCGGAACGCTTGCCGGATTATGCGATATTGCCGAACTTGGGCAGGCTTTTTCGTCAACCCGTGAGCTGGCGTTGGAAACGGAGCAGCAGGGCCGGGCTTTTATCCGTGTGATATCTGATGTCTCTCCGTCCCCGGGTCTTGGGGCGCTGCAAAAGCAATGGCAAGGGCCGATTATTTCTCCCATTGCCGTGGCAATCGTCGCCGCCGACAATAACATTCCCCTTGCGGCGGTCCTGACCGCCTATTTACATGGATTTGTCTCTAATCTGGTCTCCGCCGCGGTTCGGCTGGTCCCGCTTGGGCAAACGGACGGGCAACGGGCTATCGCCGCACTTGCGCAGACTGTTGAAGAAACGGTTCGGGCGGCACAAAATACGACATTGGAAGATATGGGCACTGCGACCCTGATGGTCGACTGGTGCTCCTCAAAACATGAAACACAATATACGAGGTTATTCAGATCATGATGGCAAGTCTCAACGGGCCGTTACGGGTTGGCATTGGCGGGCCTGTGGGCTCTGGCAAAACGGCGCTTACCGATGCATTATGTAAACATTTGCGGGATCGCTATGATCTGGCCGTCATTACCAATGATATTTACACCCGTGAGGATGCAGAATTTTTGATCCGCTCGGGCGCCCTGTCGCCTGACCGCATCGTTGGTGTGGAAACGGGCGGTTGTCCGCATACGGCAATCCGTGAGGATGCCTCTATAAATCTTGCTGCAATCGCTGATATCACCGAGAAATTCGAGGGGCTTGAATTGATCCTCATCGAATCTGGTGGTGATAATCTGGCGGCTACTTTCAGTCCAGAGCTTGCGGATATCACGATCTATGTCATTGATGTATCTGCTGGCGACAAGATCCCCCGCAAAGGGGGTCCCGGCATTACCCGCTCCGACTTGTTGGTGATTAACAAAATTGACCTCGCCCCTTACGTCGGCGCTGATCTTTCGGTAATGGATCGGGATTCTAAAAAAATGCGGGGCGAACGACCCTTTGTCTTTACCAATATCAAGGCTGGTGATGGCGTTGTCGCCGTAGCGGACTTTATTGTTGAAACCGGCGGGCTTGCCGCCGCAGAATAGAAAAAAACCTATATCTGGTAGACTGAGGCGTCATGACGCCATAATGGTGCCACAGTTCCTTACCATAATGGTGCCACCGGTTCAGGATGGCATTCTGGCCCGGTTTTTTAGGCTTTTCGTGGTTACCAGGGGATTAGTATGGCGTGCCCGCTTTGTGGTAGTGAAGTTGAACAGCAGATGCGGAGCTACGCGATTGCGTATAAACATCTTGAAACAGTTGTCGATCTGCCCGGAATATTTTGTAAAGATCCGGATTGCGGCGAGGGAATGGTCGAAGAACAGGCCTGGGACTTCGTTGCCAAAGTCAAAGCAGAGCTGAAAGCTGATTATCTCGGGGTGATGGCGCCGGATCATATCCGCGAAATTCGCGTAAACCTCAATCTGTCGCAGCGACGTGCCGGGTTGATTTTCGGGGGCGGTCCGAATGCATTTCAGAAATACGAAGCTGGTAAAGTCACCATCTCCAAGCCCATGAATAACCTTCTCCGTCTGGTCTCAAAATATCCCGAATTGATGAGGGAATTACACCGCTGAACTTGCGCGTAAGTAAGTTATATGGCTGTCAGATATTTATTCTCTGACTGTGCTGTTGGTCGAGCAGATGGATACCTGCTGGCTTGCGACAAGCGCGTTTTGCCCTGAATCATATGTTCTGGCCGGATCCCGGCACGTATCAATCCATCGAAATAAGCATCCGTTGTAATTTCGGCTCTGTTTAAGATGAGGGGATGGGCAGGTCAGAGGAAAACAGGACGTATTCCACCGTCGGCATAACCCTCACCCTTGACGGTTTTATAGGGCATTGCGCGTTAAAACGCCGCAGCGGGCTGAAAATAAATGACATTCTCTCTGTAACTGCTAAAGTTCGAACAGCTTAAGCAATCTTGGGGATGGCCGATGTTTGGCATTGACGCAATCGATCTGGCGCGGATGCAGTTCGCTTTTACGGTCTCGTTTCACATTATCTTTCCGGCCTTTTCCATTGGCCTTGCCAGTTACCTCGCGGTGCTGGAGGGGATGTGGCTGTGGAAAAAAGAAGAGAAATACCGGCAGGTTTTTAACTATTGGAAGACCATTTTCGCCGTTGGCTTCGGCATGGGCGTGGTGTCGGGCATTGTCATGGCCTATCAGTTTGGCACTAACTGGGCGGTGTTTGCCGACAAGGCGGGGCCCGTCATTGGGCCGCTGATGGGCTATGAAGTTCTCTCCGCCTTTTTCCTTGAGGCCGGTTTTCTCGGCATCATGCTGTTTGGCGAAAAGCGCGTCGGACCGAAACTGCATTTCTTTGCAACCCTGATGGTGGCCTTCGGGACTTTATTCTCGGCCTTCTGGATTTTGTCAGTAAACTCCTGGATGCAAACGCCAACCGGGCATATCATCAATGATGTTGGGCAGTTTGTGCCCGATAGCTGGATGGCGGTGATCTTCAACCCCTCCTTCCCCTATCGCTTGACCCATATGGTGTTGGCCGCCTATCTGACGACGGCTTTTGTGATCGGTGCTGTCGGCGCCTATCATCTGCTGAAAGATAAAACCAATGTCAACGCCCGGCTGATGTTCTCCATGGCCATGTGGATTGCGGCGGTTGTGACGCCAATGCAGATGGTGGCGGGTGATCAGCAGGGGCTGAATACCCTCAAGTATCAGCCTGCGAAGATCGCCGCAATTGAAGGGCATTATAACAATGTCACCGGCGCGCCGCTGGTGCTGTTTGGCATTCCCGACGATGCGGAGGAAAAACTCCTCTACCCCATTGAAATTCCACGGCTCGGCTCCCTGATCCTCACCCATTCCTGGGATGGGGAACTCAAAGGGTTGAAATCCTTCCCCAAAGACGATCGGCCCAATGCGTTCGTTGTTTTCTGGGCCTTCCGGGGCATGGTTGGCATGGGGATGATTATGCTGACCGTCGGACTCTGGAGTTTATTGCGGCGATATCAGGGCAGGCTTTATACTGATAAATGGTTGGCCCGTGCTGCTGTTTGCGCCGGACCGGTCGGGTTTGTCGCAGTGCTGTGCGGTTGGGTCACAACGGAGATGGGGCGTCAACCCTGGACCGTTTACGGCTTTTTGCGAACCGTCGATAGCGCCTCGCCGCTGAATGCAATCGAAGTCGGGACATCTTTGATCGCCTTTATCATTGTTTATTTTCTGCTATTCGGGACGGGCGTCTTTTATATGTTGCGGCTGATGTCGCAGTCCCCAGCCAATGTGATAGATCAGGCGACAACCAGTCTCAAACGGGCATCGGGCATGACCGGGGCGCCCTCCACCCTTGACCCACCGCAGCGTTAAGACGAGAAGGAAACAAAAAAATGGAATTTGACCTTCCGCTGATTTGGGCCGCGATTATTGCGTTTGCCATTCTTGCCTATGTCTCTCTTGATGGGTTTGACCTGGGCGTTGGCATTATGTTTCCGTTCGTGTCTGAACGCTCCGGCCATCGCAACACCATGATGAACTCGGTTGCGCCCATCTGGGATGGCAATGAAACCTGGCTTGTCCTTGGCGGCGGCGGGTTGTTTGCCGTTTTCCCCATGGCCTATGGCATCGTCATGCCAGCACTCTATGCGCCAATCATCACCATGCTGCTCGGCCTGATATTTCGGGGCGTAGCGTTCGAATTTCGCTGGCGCGCGTCGGAGAAAAACCGTATCTGGTGGGATCGCTCCTTCGCTTTTGGATCCGTGGTTGCCTCTTTTGCGCAAGGCGTCTGCCTTGGCGCCCTTATTCAGGGCGTAAAAGTCACTGACCGAGTTTATGCTGGCGGCCCGCTCGATTGGCTAAGCTGGTTCTCTGTCCTCACCGGGGTCGCGGTGGTCGTCGGCTATGTGCTGCTGGGCTCGACCTGGCTGGTGATGAAGACCGAAGGCGAATTACAGGCCATTGCCCGGAAATTTGCCTTTATCTCAGGTCTGGGGACCCTGGCGCTGATCGGTATCGTCAGCGTCGCCACGCCATTTCTGAGTGCGGAGTATCATTTGCGCTGGTTCGAGGGAATCAACATTATTTACAGCGTGATTGTGCCGGGACTGGTTTTGATTTGCGCGGCTATTTTGTTCCTCGGGCTCAGGAAGGGCCGTGAAGTTCGTCCATTTCTTGCAGCTCATGGCATTTTTCTGCTCTGTTATATCGGCATCGGCATTAGCTTTTACCCGAGAATGATTCCGCCTGACGTCACCATTTGGGCCGCGGCATCACCCGACAAAAGCCTGGAATTCTTGCTCGTTGGAACCGTGTTCCTGGTGCCGACCATCCTTGCCTATACCATCTACTCCTATTGGGTGTTTCGCGGGAAAGTGGATAGCTCCGAAGGGTATCACTGATGCCGCCGTTATTGCGACAAAGTCTGTGGTTCGTCGGGCTCTGGATCATGGGTGTCGCCGCTGTGGGCAGCATCGCCTTTGCCATCCGCCTGTTTCTAATACCATAACCGAAGAACCGGTCGGGCTGTCGGAAATGTGATTTTTAGGCGGCCGAAACCAATGAAAGCCTCTTGCGTCCTTTAGGGACTCTATCATAGGGTTACTAAATCATTTGCCGAACAGTTCTTTGGAAGGAAACCTGTTCGGCGTTGATTGCCCTAAGCAGGGCAACAGGGTTACAGGGATGATATTGATGGATGCCGGGCATCAGACCTGGCGATATCAGGGGGAGCTTGATGGAGTATTTCGTTCAGCAGTTGATCAACGGCGTTACGCTGGGATCAATTTACGGGCTTATTGCGATCGGATATACGATGGTCTACGGGATCATCGGCATGATCAACTTTGCCCATGGTGATATTTTCATGGTCGGCGCCTTTATTGCGCTGATCATTATTACGGCGCTGGGACTGACGGCCTCAACGGGTCTGGGCCTGATGATTTTAGCGCTGATCCTGGTTCTGATGGGGTCGATGATCATTGCCTCAGTCTTCGGCTGGACTGTCGAAAGACTGGCGTATCGGCCGCTTCGCGGATCATTCCGTCTGGCGCCTTTGATTACCGCCATTGGTGTTTCCATTGTTCTTCAGAACTATATCCAGATTGCGCAAGGCGCGCGGGTCAAGCCGCTGCAGCCGATTGTGACCGGTGGCTATACACTGATGCAACAAAGCGCTGAAGACGGCGGCTTTATTGTCCAGATTTCCAACATGCAGATTTTTATCATCGTGACCACCATCGTCCTGATGACGATTTTCTCGCTGATCATTGCCAAGACATCTCTCGGCCGGGCCCAGCGGGCCTGTGAGCAGGATCGCAAGATGGCGTCCCTGCTTGGCATCAATGTTGATCGGACCATCTCCATGACCTTCGTCATGGGGGCCGCGCTGGCCGCTGTCGCGGGGCTGATGTTCCTGCTCTATTATGGCGTGATCGACTTCTTTATTGGATTTGTCGCGGGGGTGAAGGCGTTTACTGCGGCGGTATTGGGTGGTATCGGCTCGCTTCCCGGCGCCATGCTCGGCGGGCTGGTCATTGGCTTGATTGAAACCTTCTGGTCGGCTTATTTTTCCGTCGAATACAAGGACGTTGCCGCCTTCTCGATGCTGGTGATTGTCCTGATTTTCTTACCCCAGGGCTTGCTCGGCAAGCCGGAGGTGGAAAAAGTATAATGGCGAATATGTCCTTGAAGGAGACGATGGCGGGCTTTAATTTTCAGAAGATCGCCAAGGATCTGGTGGTGACGGCGCTGCTGGCAACGGCGATCTTCGGATCGACCATCGCGTTCAAAACCAAAACCGCTCCGGGCGGGCTTGTCCTGGATTTGCGTTTTGATATCGCTTTTTACATTATCGCCGCTGTTGTCGTAGGCAGGCTGCTTCTATGGCTTACTTTCTGGCGTAAAGCCCCGAATAAGGCGAGCGGTGATATTCTTCCCAAAGGATGGCGGACGTTATATGCCGCGCTGCTTGCTAAAATCGCCAAGAGGTTTGCGCCGACGCTTCTGGTCTTTGCCATCGTTTTCCCGTTTCTCCCCTTTACCGACCGCTATTTACTGGATCTGGGGGTCTTGGTGTTGACATATGTGATGCTGGGATGGGGGCTCAATATCGTCGTTGGGCTTGCCGGTTTGCTGGATCTTGGTTATGTGGCCTTTTATGCCATTGGTGCCTATTCCTATGCATTGCTGGCGCATTATTTTGGCTTCTCCTTCTGGATGTGTCTGCCTCTGGCCGGGATTTTGGCTGCATTCTGGGGGCTTATTCTGGGCTTTCCGGTACTGCGGCTGCGCGGTGATTATCTGGCTATCGTGACCCTGGCCTTCGGCGAGATTATCCGTATTGTGCTGTTGAACTGGTATCAGTTTACGGGCGGCCCTGATGGACTTTCCGGTATTCCGCGCCCCAGCTTCTTTGGCCTGGAGTTCAAGCGTGGGGAGGGGAATTTCGCCGATTTTTTCGGGCTTGAATACTCCACCATCCATCGCATTGTTTTTCTGTACTTCCTTATTCTGGCGTTGGCTTTGCTCACCAATTTCATCACCAATCGGCTCCGGCGGCTACCGATTGGTCGCGCCTGGGAGGCGTTGCGCGAAGATGAGATTGCCTGTCGGTCACTTGGGCTCAATACTACGGTGGTTAAACTCACCGCCTTTTCAATCGGCGCCATGTTTGCCGGCTTTGCCGGATCGTTTTTTGCAACCCGGCAGGGATTTATTTCACCTGAAAGCTTTACCTTTATTGAATCTGCGCTGATCTTGGCGATTGTTGTGCTCGGCGGCATGGGCTCGCAGATCGGTGTTGTCATCGCCTCGATTGCGATGATCGGGGGGTTCGAGATTTTCCGTGAAGCCGAGGAATACCGGATGCTGATTTTCGGTCTCGCCATGGTTACAATCATGATCTGGCGGCCACGCGGTCTGATCTCGAAGCGGATCCCGTCGATTTTCCTGAAAAAGAAGAAGGCGGTGTCCGGTGATCTGGTCGCGCAAGGGGAGGGTCACTAAATGAGCGCCCCTTCTCCCTTTCTCACCGTTGAGCATCTGAATATGCGTTTTGGCGGGCTGCTCGCCGTCGATGACTTGTCCTTTGATGTGGGTCGGCAGGACATCACCGCCCTGATTGGTCCCAATGGCGCCGGTAAAACCACGGTTTTTAACTGCATTACCGGCTTTTACAAACCGACCGAGGGACGCATTACCGCAAATCACGATGATGGCAGCACTTTCCTGCTGGAGCGGATGGATGATTTCAAAATCCCGAAAACCGCCAAGGTTGCGCGAACATTTCAGAATATCCGGCTTTTCAGTGGCATGACGGTGCTGGAAAACCTGATGGTTGGTCAGCATAACCCGCTGATGGTGGCGTCAAACTTCACCTTTGGCGGCATTTTTGGCCTCGCAGGCTACAAGCAGGCCGAAAATGCCGCCATTGAGTTGGCGAAATACTGGATGGAGCAGACGGGGCTTACGGAGCGGGCCGATGACGCGGCAGGGGACCTTCCATATGGCGATCAGCGCAAGCTGGAAATCGCCCGGGCCATGTGTACAGGCCCGAAACTGCTCTGCCTTGATGAACCGGCGGCGGGACTGAACCCGCGCGAATCGGATGATCTGAACAAGCTTTTGTTGTTTATTCGCGCTGAATGCGACGCCGGTATCTTGCTCATCGAACATGATATGAACGTGGTCATGGGGATTTCCGACCATATTGTCGTGCTCGACTACGGCAAAAAGATTGCCGATGGTACGCCCGAAGAAATCCGCAATGATCCCAAGGTGATTGCGGCTTATCTGGGGGTTGATGACGACGAGGTCGCGGACGTCGAGCAGGAAATCGAGGGGGTCTCGACATGAGCGAAGCGCCGCTACTTCAAATCCGTAATGTCGAGACATTCTACGGAAAAATTCAGGCACTAAGGGGTGTTTCTCTCGACGTCAAGGAAGGCGAAATCGTCACCCTGATTGGCGCTAATGGCGCGGGCAAGTCGACCCTGATGATGACAATTTGCGGTGAACCGCGGGCCGCCGCAGGCCAGATTATCTTTGATGGTATAGACATCACACAAATGCCAACCCATGAGATTGCCCGCCTCAACATTGCCCAGTCACCGGAGGGCCGTCGTATTTTCGGTCGCATGACCGTGGCGGAGAATCTGATGATGGGCGCGATTACCTCTGATCCCGTCTATTTCACAGACGATCTGGCACGGATGTTTGAGATATTTCCGCGGCTAAAAGAGCGGCGCAGTCAACGCGGCGGTACCCTATCGGGGGGTGAGCAGCAGATGCTGGCCATCGCCCGAGCCCTTATGGCCCGCCCGCGGTTGCTGCTGCTTGATGAGCCATCCCTCGGGCTCGCGCCTTTGGTGGTGAAACAGATATTTAAGGTTATTGACGAGCTCAACAAGCAAGAGGGCCTGACTGTCTTCCTGGTCGAGCAAAACGCCTATCACGCGCTGAAACTTGCAGACCGCGGACACGTCATGGTCAATGGTAATATCACCTTGAGCGGCACGGGAAAGGAACTCCTCGCCAGCGATGAAGTTCGCGCAGCCTATCTGGAAGGAGGGGCACATTAATGGGTATTCTCTGGGAAAATAGCTTTTTGACGTTCCTGTTTGTCTCCGTAATTATTGGCGGTGGGGCAGCTTTTGTGTCCGGTCGGTCCTTGGCGTCAAAATGGCGCCCCATTTCTCAGCCAATATTCTATATGCTGCTTCTGGGACTGGTGGTGCGGTTTTTCCACTTCGCCCTGTTTGACGGCACATTGTTGTCGCTTCATTATTATGTCGTTGATGCGGCCATATTGATTGCCATCGCGCTTTTGGGATATCGACTGACCCGGGTCAGTCAAATGGTAACCCAATACCGGTGGCTGTATGTGAGATCAGGTCCGTTTGCCTGGCGTGAAAAAAAGGGGGCGTAACCTCCGGCGTAAAAGTTTCGGGCCCGCGTTGAATTGTCTTTACAAGATTAATATAATTGCGGGATTATCAAGTTAAGTAAGTAATATATCGTCTAATTATATGAGAACGAAAAGGGAGAAATTCTAATGAAAAAAGTCCTCGTTGCCGTCTCAGCCCTAACCATGGGCATGATGATGGGATCAGGTGCGGCTTTGGCAGATGTCAAAATCGCAACTGCAGGTCCGATGACGGGCCAGTATGCGAGCTTCGGTGCGCAGATGAAAGCGGGCGCTGAACAGGCTGTTGCTGACATCAATGCCGCTGGCGGCGTAAATGGTGAAATGCTGGTTCTGTCCGTGGGCGATGATGCGTGTGATCCGAAACAGGCTGTGGCTGTCGCCAACCAGATGGTATCAGACGGCGTTGTCTTTATGGCGGGCCATTTCTGCTCCGGTTCCTCCATTCCGGCGTCAAAGGTTTATGAAGAAGAAGGGATCATCCAGATTTCTCCGGCTTCCACGAACCCGAAGCTGACCGACGAAGGTGGGCCAAACGTCTATCGTGTCTGTGGCCGTGATGACCAGCAAGGCAAGGTTGCCGGTGCTTATCTTGGTGATGAAGCCAAATCAGGCAAGAAAATCGCCATCCTTCATGACAAGACGGCTTATGGTAAGGGCCTTGCCGATGCAACCATGGCCAATATGATTTTGAGCGGTAATAAACCAGCAATGTATGAAGCCTATACAGCTGGTGAAAAAGACTACACAGCGCTTGTTTCCAAAATGAAACAGGCTAACATCGATATCGCCTACGTTGGTGGATATCACACCGAAGCCGGTTTGATTGTGCGCCAGATGCGCGATCAGGGCATGAAAACCCAGTTAGTTTCTGGTGACGCCCTGGTGACAAACGAATATTGGTCGATCACTGGTGACGCCGGTGAAGGCACCTTGATGACCTTCTCGCCAGATCCTCGGAAAAACCCGAAAGTTGCGGGCCTTGTGAAAACATTCCGCGACAATGGAATTGAGCCTGAAGGCTATGTTCTTTACACCTATGCGGCTATTCAGGCATGGGCACAGGCTGCGGCTACTGCTGGATCTACGGATCAGGAAGCGGTCATGAAAGCCTTGAACGCTGGTAAATTCGACACCGTTCTGGGCGAATTGTCTTTCGACCAAAAGGGCGACGTTACTCTGCCAGGTTATGTTTGGTACGAATGGAAAAACGGTAACTACGATTACAAATAAGCTGTAATCTTACTGTGAATGAGGCTCCGGTGGGTAACCACCGGGGTCTTTTTTATGGGTGCAAGTCAGGAATGAATGCTGGGGGGATTTGGCTGTATCGCGTGCCCAGGATTTCGTAATCCGCGTCTTTCATCTCCGCGAACCCTATCAATAGTAAGTCTTCGCGCGTCGCTTCGTCCAATGAGGCCATGGCGTCAATCACTGCCATATGTATTTTCCGGACCTCGGATGCCGGGCGTTTTCGGGTGATAAACGGTAGCCCCGGTGTTGGCGTGGTGCGGCCAATCACGCGCACTTGTTGTGCGGCCGGCTCATGACGTTTTGCAAGCTCCCAACTGACGGCGTCGATGGCAGCGATATCGACGGCGCCGGATGCGACCTGCTCAATTGATTGCCGATGCGACCCCGTCTCGCGGTACTCCGCGATAACGCGATCGTCGACATTCGGCTGTTGTAAACGATGAAGAAAGGCGGCGAAGCCGGATTGGGACTGGGCATTGCTATAGCCAAAGCGGGCACCTTTAAGCTCCGATAGCTGCTCGGCATCGTTCGGGAGCGCCACGATGAGGACGCTGAAATAAGATCCGGCGCCGCAATCAATACAATAGGCCGGGGTCCCAATCAGAGAGGTTACCTCCTTCAATCCCAGCATATACGGTAGCCCGCAAGTTTGCCCGAGCAGAAGGCGGTCATCCTGCCACACGGTCATGGGGTCCTCGGCGCGGGATAGTGACGTGGGGGCGTCGAAGCCCTGCTCCCGCAGGCCGCTGTGCAAGGCTGTCCAGAACCGGTCCGTTGAGGTCCGGATTTCAGGCCAGTCATACATGGGCAATGTCGCCAGAGATAGCGCCATCAAACGCCGCCAGTGTCCCGGTCAAGCGGATAGATCACGGGCTCCTTGGCCGAGAAGGCATATTTTCGAATGATGTCCCCATAGTTTTTGAAATAATAGCCAGTGTTCATTTCAAGAAACCGCTCCCTGTTACGTTTGAAAAACCCAGGCAGTCGATACCAGGCCAGGGCCGGGTAGGCGTGATGAACGGCGTGCAGGTTGTTATTCAAAAACAGCATGCTTAATACGCCCTTATCCTCAATGATCACAGAACGCCCGCGCATGGTTTTATGCGCCTGATGCTCCAGAAAGGTACGGATCATCAGGATCGACATGCCAAGATAGGCGCACGCGAGATAGCTCCCGACAGAAATCGATCCCCAGACCGCAACAGCTGTCAGAAGCAACGCTAAGCTCAGAAAATGCAGGCCCCAGACGGTGAGCAGGGACAGGCGACCGTTTTTGATGGCCTGAACATCACGAAAAAACAAAGTCGCGGTCCCAAGCAATGGCCCAAGTAGCATGCGGCCCACCAAGATGTTGTTGGCGGTAAAAAGAGCTTTCAGCCATCCGGGCATTTGCTCCCATTTGTCGGCGGTGAGATACCAACTCTCCGGATCGTCAAGCGGATCGCCGATGCGGGCCTTTTGATGATGGGCAAGATGGGCGTCCCTATAGCGCGGATAAGGCAGGAAGAGGCCGAGCGGTAAGATGGCAAGCAGGTCGTTTAGCCAGGTCGTCTGAAACGGATGGCCATGGATGATTTCATGCTGCAACGACGAATGAAAGGTAATCACGGGGATGAGGAGAAGCGCGGAGAACCATTCCGGCAAACTGAACGCTCCAAAAACAAGCCCACCCCAGGCGCCGTAGCACAGGACGATCAGGAGCAAGGTCAGAGCATCATATCTTTCACGGAAACGCATTTACGGCCTCATTTAATTGAACAAGCCTAATAATCATACTTTTTATCAGAAAATTACAATGATACAATCCGCTAATTTTTATGATAATATGTTACTATAATTGTAATTGGTGACTTACTGGAGTATATGCTGTGAATTCACACCAAAACACACCTGAGCTAGCAGATAAAAGGGATGTTGCGGAAATATTTCGAGAACGGATGGCGCTGCTGTTGGCGCGCAAAGGCTTTAATCTCAGCCAGTTTGCCGCCAGCGTCGGCATTGACCGATCGGCGCTCAGCCAGTTTCTGGCACCGGGGTCAACGCGGTTGCCGCGCGCTGAAACCCTTTGCAATATTGCCAGAACCTACGGGGTGTCCGTTGACTGGCTGATGGGTCTTATTGCCAATGATGAAACCGATAGTGAAGCCGTTCCGATGCTACAAATTGAACGCATTGCGGAAAGCTCTGCCCGTCACAAGCTGGCGGACTGGCATCAGCAAGCGGCGGGCTACAAAATTCGCTACGTGCCGACCACCCTCCCCGATCTTTTACGCACCGAAGCCGTTAGCAAATTCGAGTTTGGGGATTATTCGGTGGCTGAGCGCGACGCCCGCGATCAGCAGATGCTGGACCAGCTCACCTATACCCGTCGGCCGGAAACGGATATGGAAGTCTGTATGCCGATGCAGACGATTGGGCAAGTTGCCAGGGGCGAAGGGATCTGGGCGCAGGTGCCGCTGGAGATCCGGCGCCAGCAGTTGGAGCATATGATTGAGCTGGTGGAGGAACTCTATCCGACTTTTCGTCTGTTTCTGTTTGATGCGCACAAGGCCTATGCCGTTCCCTATACGTTATTCGGCCCGCTCAGGGCGGCGATTTATATTGGGGATATGTATCTCGTGATAAATTCCGTCGAGCATATCCGGGCGTTCACAGGGCATTTCGATGGGCTTATCCGGATCGCCGATGTGAGCCCCGATAAGGCGGCGGAGGCGATCCGCCGCATTTCATCTGAATTAGCCTAGAACCCAGAGGGAATTTTTTGGGAGCTGAACCGGTAGTTCCGCGCCGTCGATAAGATTGTGGGCCTCGCCGGGATTGGTCAAAGCCTCAAACTCGATACCGGCGGCGGCAAGGTGAAGCCGGGTCTGGGTGCCGAGGTAGGTTTTGGAAATCAGTATTGCGGAAAAGCTATTTTCGGCCGATAAATCCGCATTAAGACGAATATTTTCAGGTCGAAATGTAAGACGTCCTTTCCCTGTACGGCAATCCGCTGGCAGCGCGAAAGTAGCGAGAGGGCAGATAAAATGACCGTCACGGGCGACGCCATCGACGAAATTACAGCCGCCAAAAAATCGCGTCACGGTTTCGTCCTTGGGGCGCTCAAAAAACACCGGCGCGGACCCGCTTTGTCTGAGCCGTCCGTCAATAACAAGCGCGATTTCCTCGGCAAGGATCACCGCTTCTTCCTGATCATGGGTGACAAACAAGGTGGTTATTTTCATTTCCTGCTGCAGGCGCTTGATCAGGTCGCGCATTTCAATACGCAGGTGTGCGTCAAGATTGGAGAGCGGCTCATCAAGCAGCAGGATTTTCGGCTTTACCACCAATGCCCGGGCGAGCGCCACCCGTTGTTGTTGCCCGCCGGAAAGTGCATCGGGTTTGCGTGACCCCAGGTCCTGAAGTTGGACCAGCTCCATTAGTTCGCCGACGCGGGTCTGAATTTCGGTTTTGCTTTGGCGCTGCATTTTGAGGCCAAAGCCGATATTCTCGGCCACTGTCATATAGGGAAAGAGCAGGTGATCTTGAAACATCATAACGGCATTGCGCTGCTCCGGTTTCTGATTGAGGACGGAGCGGCCATCGAATTTGATGTCCCCTGCCTCCGGCGCCAATAGTCCGGCGATCATTTTCAGGATCGTGCTTTTACCGCATCCCGACGGGCCCAAAATTGCCGTAAGCGCGCCGCTTTTCAATGTTAGCGATATATTATCGACGGCGGCTACATCGGCCTGGCCATAGGTTTTTGTCAGATTTTCAAGCACGACGTTGGTCATATTTGCCTCAGGCTGCCCGCAGCGCTATTGCGCCCCGATAAGTGGCGCGCCGCCAGAACAAGGACAATAACACCGGGTAAAATATATAGAATACCAATGGCTCCCGTAATGTCGTTGCGCCCGGATGTCGCAAAATTAAACAGCAGCAGCGGCAGGGTGGCAACCCGTCCGCCGCCAATGACAAGGGTCAGGATATACTGGCTCCAGGAAACCAGAAAGGTGAAAAAACAACCAACCAGCAGGCCGGGCAAGATAGCCGGGAGAGTAACATACCAGAACGCTTGCAACGGATTGGCACCGAGGCTGCGGGCCTGCGCCTCAATGGCGGGATTATAGTTGGCGAAAACCCCGGCCATCACCAGCACCATATAGGGGAGCGCCGGGATCAGATGGACGATCATCACGCCGAAGAGCGAATTGGCCAGCCCCAGTTTCAGAAAAACCACATGGATGCCGAGGACAACGGCAATCCCCGGCACGATGGTCGGCGCGAGGATCAGCAGTTCAACGAGCGCTTTGCCTTTGAAGTGATAGAGGCCGAGCGCCCGCCCCGCCGGAACACCGATCAGGACGGCAAGGGCGGTGGTGCCGAGTGCAATGAGGGTGGTCTGACCGAGGGCCGTCATGACGCCCGCCGTATCGGAAAACACATATTTCCAGGCATGGAGGCTGTATTCAGACGGAAGTATGTCTGGAAAATACCAGCGATGGCTGATCGACCAGAGAGCTAGCGGCAGCAGCGGCAGGATGAGCCATGTTAGCATCAGGCCGAGCGATAACCAGGCGATCCAGCTCAGACCCTGTTTTTTTATCGTCATGCCGCCTCCCTATTGCCGGACATGACGGCGCGCCAGCTTCACATAGCCGGCAATCAGCAGCGCACTCGCCAACGCAATGATCATGGCCAGCGCCATGGCTTCGGGGCGCGCCGTCAGATCGACATCGGTGAAGGTGTCATAGGCGAGGACGGGAAGGGAGGACGGAAAATTCTGGCCTAGCAAGGCCGGGATTTCATAGGCGCCGAAGGTGAAGGCGAAGACAATCATGCTGGCCGAGAGCAGTCCCGGCAAAATCAGCGGCAGCAGAACAAACCGAAAGCTCTGCCAGCGGTTTGCCCCCAGGGACCGCGCGGCGGCTTCATAATCCGCGCCAATGGTCTGCATATTGGCGAGCAAAATGACGCCGATAAACGGGACTTCCTTCCAGACATATTGCAAGATAATCCCGATGGCGGCCGGATCGAAGACCATGGCGGGGAAATCGGCGGGGCGGGAGATGAGTTCAAACTCATAGGCGAGGCGGGCGAAAAACCCTGACTGCGAAAATAGATACAGTATGCCGATGGCGCCAACCAGATGCGGAACAGTCAGATTGACCTGAAACAGGAAACTGGCGATGGGCTTGCCAATAAAACTCCGCCGCAAAATCATCGCCGCGCCTATTGCCAACACGCAGGAAACCAGCGTCGAGGTGAAGGAGATATAGGTGGTCAGCAACAGGGATTTATAAAACCCGCTGGAGCTGAGGATGCTGACATAGGCGTTCAGATTGATGTCATTAAGGCCGATCAACGGCATATAGTTCAGGCTGCGGGCAAAGCCGAGGGCCAGACCGCCCAGAAACAGGCAGGTAATAACCAACACGGCTGGCGCCAGCAGCAGCGCAATTTTCCACCGATCAGACATCAATCCCTTTCTGAGGCCCTGTCAGGAATTGAGAGAGTTTAGCAGAAACCGTCCGCTATTCAGCGACATTTTCCTGCCAGCCTTTCTCAATGGCCTTTATCCAATCCGGGTGTAGCTCTGGCAGGGCTTTTTTTGCCAGCTCCTGCGAGGAGACGACGGCGGGATTGCGGGGTAACGCCTCAAAACGGCTTCTTTGGTCGGCGGAGAGCTTCGCGGCGTCGATGGCGGGCGCCGCCCCCCAGACATCGGGCTTCGCCTTTTCATATTGTGCATCGAACGAGGTCAGGAAGTTGGCCAGCACCATGGCCGCTGCCTTGTTGGGAGAGTTATAGGGAATGGCAACATAATTGGTATTGCCGATGGTGCCGTCTTTCAGCCCGTAGGAGCGGGTGCTTTTGGGAAAGATCCCGTTCTCCACATTGATGCCGAAAATGGCCGGATCATAGTTGAAATAGAGCGCCACCTCGCGGTTTGAAAAAAGCTGCTGCAGCGCCGTGATGGAGGTCGGATAGGTGTTCCCGGCGCGCCAGAGATGCGGTTTCATATCATTAAGAATGGCCCAGGCTTTTGGCGCGACTGCATCGAACGTCGCCTGATCAAAATCGCCGAGTAATTTTTCGGGTCCGCCCGCCGCATGATAAAACACATGGCGGATAAAAACGCTGCCATTGAAGTCGCTGGCGGCAGGATAGGTAAACTCCCCGGGGTTTGCCTTCACCCAATCGATCAGCTCGGTGATGCTTCTGGGCGGTTTCGGGGTCCGTGCGGCGTCATAGGCGAAGGCGAATTGGGTCCGGTTCCACGGCACTTCGCAGCCCTCAACAGCCAGGCCGAAATCATTGGCAATAGACGCGTCCTGCCAGTTAATCAGCGCATTGTTGGGCAGTTTGTCGACGTAGCCGCAGAAAACAAGTCCGCCCTGTTTCATGGTACGAAAATTGCCGCCATTGATCCAGATCAGATCGACGGCGCCGGTGTCATCCACACCGGCTTGCTTTTCGCCAAGGACCAGATTAACGGCTTCTGCGGTATCATTGATGCCAACACGGTTAAGGGTGATGTCATAGCGGGCGGAAAGCTCATTGCCGACCCAGGCGGATACATATTGATTGATATTATCCGCGCCGCCCCACATGAACCAATTGACCGTACCGCCCTTGGCCGCCGCCACAATTTCGTCCCAGTTTTTGTTTGAGAAATCTTCTGCTGCTGTCGCGTTCAGCGGTGCGATAACCGCCAAAAGGCTGGCCATTGCGGCAACAACTGTTTTTCTTCCGGCGGTTTTTAACAAACGCATCATCAATTCTTTAACTCCATATCGGTCATTTTCACGGACGGTTACGGCGCCATCCTATTCAATCGGGACCGTTAAGTCCTTGGAAAATGACGGCAAGTTCTACAACTTTTCGAGATCAACGGGGCCGAAAAACTTGGCTATTATGGGATGTATTCGGTAGGTTGGCGGGCGATACGCCTGATATTGGATAGTAAACGGGATGAAAACATGGATAAACCGACCCTCGACAGAACAGACTATCGGATTATTCGGGAAATCCAGACGAATGGCCGGATTTCCATGGTGGAACTGTCCAAGCGGGTCAATCTGACGAAGACGCCCTGTGCGGAGCGGGTAAAGCGGCTTGAAAGTACCGGGGTAATCCATGGGTATTTTGCCAAGCTCGACCCGGTCGTTGTCGAGGCCGGTCATATTGTGATGGTGCAGGTCCAACTTTCCGGGACGACCGCGGCGGATCTTGGGAATTTTAACGCCGCCGTTCAACGTATCCCCGAGATCCAGTCCTGCCTGATGGTGGCGGGCGGGTTTGACTATCTTTTAAAAGTCCGCACCAGAGACATCGTCGCGTATCGGGAGCTGCTGGGCACCTCCATTTCCAGACTGCCGAGCGTCTTGCAAACCCATACTTATGTGGTTATGGAAGTCGTCAAGGACGATGTGACCTTGCATGTTCCAGGTGAATAGGAGAGAGAACTGATGAAAAAAGCACTTCGCGGGCGCGTCCTTTCCTATCGTGACAATCCGTTCGTGAAACCGCTTGAGGACTGCCTTTAT
>NVRR01000029.1 GCA_002732675.1 Sneathiella sp.
CCCCGCCGCCAGCGCTATCAAACCGCCAGCCGATATCATGAGTACAGGCATCAGATCACTTTCTTAAGTCAAACCTACTTTTTCAGCATTTATTGTACGAAAAAGGTCTTAGAAATGCGTTAATGGGCCGCACCGGAAGTTTGTAACCTCCGCCGAGGTCTTAAGAATAATTGTCGTGCCATCAAAATGACCTAGTGCGTCAATCAGTTGGGGACGATGCATTTTCTGGAAGTTCCAGATAAATTTAAGAAATTCCCAGTCAAAGCGCTCCGGACAACCTGCGGGCATATCGTCGCGAATGCGGCCATAACTGGTTGCGGTGCGCCAGAGAACTCGCCACAGGCAGACGGGCCGCGGAATGTCCAGAAAAATAACGGTCTCGGCGCGATCCAGGCGCTGCGCCAATGTACTGCCGTAATTCCCGTCCATAATCCATTCCGGATTTGCTGTGAGTTCGGCTATTCTGGCGATCCAGGGCGCTCGTTCCGATCCGACCCATCCCGGATGCCAATACTGCTGGTCGAGATGGATAAGCGGTAGACCCGTGGTGTCGGCAAGCAGCCGGGCAAAAGTCGATTTACCCGACCCAGCGCAGCCCAAAATAAGAACACGTTCCAGTTTTTTATTCCTCAACGGGCAAATTAGCGGATTCGCAATTTCTCGTATTTGTAATTTATGTTTTCAGAAATGTCCTGGTTTGTCTGCACAATTTGAGTTGGATTTATAAGTAGGTTTCAGCGGGGCCACTGATGTTGGGTGTGGCAAGTTGAAGTAGAGCTACCCCAGGGTTCTCCGACCAATCTTGTAGCATTCGGCTGCCGGCAAATGGCTAGGTGAGATGTAATTAGTCTATCCGCCGCATCTGACAATACCCCTAGGAATCATTCCCGTGCTAATTCGGCTTTTCCTATTCCTTCGCCATCAAGGTCTGTTTGCTTTTTCATGAGAACGGTTACCTTGCGCAGAAAGCCGTTAAACTCGAAAGGAGAGGTATAGTTGCCAACGGGATTGCCGCGATCGCGTCCGATATCAAGGCCGGACCAAGAGATAAGCATGAAGAAGCCCAGATGACTTTCCACACTTTCAGCCGGGACCCCGTCAACGAGCAGGGTGTATCGGCTTTTTCCCATTCCGGAACCCATCTTTGGTTTGGCTTCACGTGTTAATCGTTCAACTTTTAACCCAAGAATATGAGAACCAGGGCGTACAGGCTGGGTAGATGTCACAACAACATGCTCGCCGCCAATATTCAGGTCATGCACGAGATAGCCGTTTTTGAGAAAAAGACTGTATCCAGATGTGCTGTCACCATGTGCGATTAAAACACCTTCGCCGCCGTCTTTTGGAATATCGACATCCGCTTCGATCGTATAATCTCGGCTGCGTAGATCCGGTGCAACATCAGAGGGGATATGTCCCACACCGCGATGAAATATCGCTTTTCGCCGCGCGCCTTGTAAGCGCTCGGCATTTTCCGCAAATCGAGGGGCAAAACGATCATCAAGGGGCAGCACCTCATATTTTTCTGCTTCTTTCCACCAGGTTGCTATCATAGCAGACAGTCGGTCAGGCTGGCTTAGCGCAAGGTCATGTGCCTCGGAGAAATCATTGGAGAGATCATAAAGTTCCCATACATCGTCCTCGAACGGCGATCCCATTGGATGAAATGCGACAGCTTTCCATCCGTCGTGCCAAAGTCCGCGATGGCCGAACATCTCGAAATACTGGGCCGACTCCCGCGACGGCGCGTCCGTTTGAAACAGACTTTGTTTGAAGCTTTGCCCCTCAATGGGTTGCTGATCAACTCCATTGATGGATGCTGGGGGCTCGATCGAAATCAGATCAAGAAGAGTAGGCAGAAGGTCACTGCAATGGGCGAACTGATGCCGCAATTCTCCGGCTGCCGGAAGCTTCGCAGGCCATGAGAGAATGAGCGGATCCCGGATCCCGCCGCCATGTGTGTTCTGTTTATACCTTTTTAACGGGGTGTTGGCTGCCATTGCCCACCCATGCGGGAAATTCGAATGGGTGTCCGGACCTCCAATATCATCAATGCGGGCAATCTTCTCGTTCATTGGCTCCGGTCTCAGGTTAAATGGCCCCATGGCATTGACCAGCCCGTTTCGCCCCCCTTCCTGGCTCGCTCCGTTATCGGATAGAACCAATATGAGAGTGTTGTCTCTTTGGTCCGTCTCTTCTAGAAAATCGATCAGTCGAGCGATTTGTTGATCGGTATGATCCAGCATTCCGGCATAGGCAGATTGTAATCGCGTAAAAAGACGGCGTTCATCTGCGCTATGGCTCTCCCATTCTTTGACACCGTCATTGCGTAGCGGCAAATCGGTGTCCGGTGGGACAATCCCCATTTCCTTTTGACGCGTAAGCCGTTTGAGCCGTTCCACATCCCAGCCACCTTCGAATACAGGGTCATAACTTTTGATGATGTCCTTTGGTGCCTGATGCGGTGCATGGCACGCGCCGAAGGCACACCACATAAGCCAGGGATCTTCACTGCCCCCCGCCTGATGGTCCGCCAGAAACCGAATTGACTGATCAACCAGATCCTCCGTTAAGTGATACCCGGTTGAATGGCTCCCAGGAGGATCAATATGGCCGTTATCCTTTATCAATTCAGGTGCATAATGATCTGTTTCTGCATCTAAAAACCCGTAGAATCGATCAAAACCACGACTTAATGGCCAACCGTCGAAGGGTCCGGTTGGACCGCTTTCGCTGAGCGGTGTGACGTGCCATTTGCCGATCATGTAGTTGCGATAGGCATGGGGGCGTAGCATTTCGGCAAGCGTGCCCGCCGACTTCGCGATCTTCCCCCGGTATCCCGGATAGCCGCTGTCAAAATTTGCAAGACATCCAACGCCGACAGAATGATGGTTCCTTCCTGTCAGTAGCGACGCGCGTGTTGTGGAGCACATGGCGGTTGTATGAAACCCCGTATATCGAAGACCCGAGGCCGCTAATTTGTCGATCGTCGGTGTGCGGATGGAAGAGCCGTAACAGCCGAAATCTGAAAATCCCACATCATCGAACAAGACAACAAGAATATTCGGAGCGCCTTCCGGCGGGCGAACCGGATCGGGCCACCAGGGTTTGGTTTTATCCATCGATTTATCCTTTTGTTTCCGGTCCGAGGAGGCCGGTCTTTTTTTTATTGGAAACCTTTGAATTCTATATAGTTCATCTCCGAATGGTTCGGCTTTCAGAGACTTGTTTTTTTGTAATCTTCGCGATGTTGAGTTGATGCATCTGGCTTGTTCCCTCGTACAATCTGAAAAGACGAACATCGCGGTAAAATCGCTCGATATGGCTGTAATCGGCGACATATCCAGACCCGCCAAAGATCTGTACCGCGCGATCAGCAACCCGCCCGCACATTTCAGTTGCAAAGTACTTGCACATGGATGCTTCCAGCGTGACATCGCCGCCATCATCCCGTTTACGTGCGGTTTCGAGGATCAACGCACGAGCAGCAGCAATCTCAGTATGGCTATCTGCAATCATTGCCTGAACGAGCTGGAAGTCACCGATTGGACTCCCAAATTGTTTCCGTTCCAGCGCATGGTTCGTGGCATCGTCGAGCATCCTCATGGCCGGACCGGTACTCAGGGCGGAAAGATGGATACGTTGCTTGTTCAGGGCTTTCATGGCTGTTTTGAAGCCAACCCCTTCCTTGCCGCCTAATATGCTGGAGGCTGGCACGACGCAGTCTTCGAAATACACTTCCGAGACGGGCGAGCCCGCTTGCCCCATCATCTGATAGGCTGGCCCGACGGATAGCCCCGGCGTCTCTCGGTCAACGAGAAACGCGCTAATCGCGTTATGGGTTGGGTCTTCCAGATTTGTGCGCGCGAACACCGTAAAAAGATCTGAAATCGGAGCGTTGGTAATATACGCCTTGGATCCGTTGAGGACATAGGTATCGCTGGTGCGGGTTGCGGTTGTTTTGAGGGCAGTGGCTTCCGAGCCCGCCTCCTTTTCAGTCAGGGCGAAACATCCGACAATGTCACCATTCGCCAGTTTCGGAAGATACATATCCTTTTGTTCTGTGGTCCCGTCGACGATGAGGGATTCGCTGCCAATGCCCGTGTTCGATCCGACGCGTGCCCGAAAGGCAACAGAACAATAGGACAGCTCGAGGGCCGCCATCACCAGTTCTTCCGTCGTCAGGCCGGCGCCGCCAAACTGTTCCGGTATGGACCATCCGAAAAACCCGTTCTTTTGCATATCGTCGACCAGGTCCTGGGGCACTTCATTGAGAGAGGCCACTCGATCCTCATTCGGAATGGCGACGTCCTGGACCCAGCTCCGGATGTTGGCGAGGAATAGTTTATGTGCTTCTGGATCGCGTATCATTTTTACGTCTCTTTCGGGTGTTTTCTTAGGGGTGTATTTTTAGCCGCTGGTCAGTCGGGCGATATTTTCCAATGATTGGTTTGTTTCCGTGACAAGCCTCGTCATGATTTCGTCTACGGTCATAAGCTCGTTGAACCAGGCAATGCTTTGGCCAGCGGCATCATATATCAAAGGTTCAATCTCATGCTCATTAATGCCTGCAATAATGTCGGCCGTAAGCACCTGTTGGTAAGGCATGGGAAGCGGGGTCGGCGCGTCTTCCTTGTTCCATTCCTCTGACCACGCT
This sequence comes from Sneathiella sp., assembly GCA_002732675.1. Taxonomy (GTDB): domain Bacteria; phylum Pseudomonadota; class Alphaproteobacteria; order Sneathiellales; family Sneathiellaceae; genus Sneathiella. The sequence goes on from NVRR01000029.1 coordinate 4,658, forward strand.
GTTTTAATGAGCCGACATGGCTTTCCACTGTGACTATAGGAAATTTCAGTATCCAGGCTGGTGGCTTTTAGCAGCTTTTGGGTGAGCGCGTCGCTGAGCGCATGTTCTTTTGACGTGAGCCAAGCCGTTCCGAGCCAGACACCCTGGGCGCCCAGCGCAAGGGAGGCGGCGATGTGGCGTCCATGCCCAACACCACCTGCGGCAAGAACCGGGATGTCTCCCGCCGCGTCAACGATCTGGGGCACTAGAGAAAACGTACCGATGGGGCCCGTATGCCCGCCAGCGTCGTAGCCTTGCGCGACGATCAGATCGACACCGGCATCGCGGGCTTTGGCCGCATGGCGTGGCGCGCCGACCAGAGAAATGGTCATTTTGCCGTGTTCCTTGGCGCGGCCAATCATTTCCGGCGGCATGCCGACAGCGGAGGCAAAACTATGGGCGCCGGATTCCAGCGTCGCCGCCATTTGCTCTTCGAACAGTTGCTGAGAGCGCGTTTGAGAGGAGAAAAAAGTCGGTTTTGTTGCCTTGGGAACGTGATATTTTTTGGCAAGACCGGCGACAAAATCCTTATGTTCCTGCGGCAGGCTGTCGACGATCTTTTCCCGGTCGGTTTCCTCGCCGACGGAGGCGGGCAGCATCAGATCTATACCGAAGGGACGGCCCTCCATTTGCTCCTGCATTATCCTGGCTTCGGCGACGATTTCCTCGGGCGTGCTTCTGGCCGCTCCGAAGACCGGATATCCTCCTGCCTTCGCGAGGGCCACCATGACATCGATGCTATGGGCAAGACCAAAAATAGGATAGCGGATACCCATTTTTTCGCAAATTGGTGTTGTGAGTTCCATGATGTTCTACCGTTGTTTCCTAGTTCCCAAAAATGTTAAAGAGCCGAAGATTTTCGGCGACAGACGCCAGCCGCGGAGCCAAATCGTTTTCGACTTCTTCCTTGCGGGCCCGGTACGAAGGAATGCCGCAAGAAATTGTTACCTCGAGGCCATCGGCAGTCCGGCCGACCGGCGCGGAAATGGCGTAAATATTTTCCCGCCATTCGCCAAAGGAAATACAATACCCATTTTCTCGGCAACTCATGATCGCGGCATCGATACGAGTTGAAAACCGTTCAATAGATCCTGGAAAATGATTTTCGATCTCCTGGTATTTAAGGGCGAGCTCCGGTTCGGACAACATGGATAAAAGCGACCGTCCGGTTGCCGTTTGCGGGACAGGAATAGTCATGCCTGTCTCCGGAACATGGGGAAAATTCGAAATATCTCCGGCCGTCTGGATATAGACGGCTTCCGGCCCGTTGAAGACGGCAAGGGAGGCATTGCCTTTGGCAAAATCTGCAAATTCCGACATCAACCCCACGGCCTGCTGTCGCCATTTCATAGAAGAGAAAACCGGGTAAGACAGCGCTAGAATACCAGGTGCCAGCCGAAAGCTGCCTTTCGGATCACGGCGGATATACCGGAGTGAAATCAACGTCTTGCAGAGCCGTGAAACCGTTGCCTTATTAATATCCAGGCGCTTTGCAATCTGTGTATTCGTCAGGGCTTCTTCGGCGTCACGGAAACATCCCAGGATTTTCATTCCGCGAATGAGAGTTGAGGAAAGAGAGCTGTCTTTTTCAGCCGGCCGATTGGGATCAGGCTGTTGCTTGTCATGGTTATCCGCAGGCTTGCTAGAAACGCCGTTCATATAATTCCTCGTTCTCGGTAGGAAGTAATTTCAGCCTCGGTCAGTCCGAGTAATTCCTCAAAAAGGGCGGCATTATCCGCTCCCAGGCTTTTTGCTGTCCATCTTATTTTACCCGGGTTTTTGGTAAATTTGGGGGTCACAGCCTGAAGCCGGACGGATCCAAAATCTTCGTCCGGTACCGAGACAATAGCATCACGCGCGATATATTGTGGATCTTTAAATATTTGATCAATGGAATAAATCGGGGCAATGGTTCCCTTTTCCCGAGAGAAAGCTTCCAAGACTTCCGCTTGAGAATGAGAAGCAATAAATCCGCCAAAAAGACGATCGAGTTCGGCGGCGTTTTCGACTCTTAACCCGTTGGAGGCGAATTTTGGATCCTCTATCAGATCCGGGCGGCCTATTGCGCGCGCATTGGCGAGGAATGTGCCGTTGGTACTGCCGGCGAGTGAAACATATCGTTTGTCACTGGTCATGTAGACGTCAGAGGGCGCCGAATATTGGTTTCGGTTACCACTTCTTTCCCGCACTGTTCCTAGCTGGTCATATTCGATGGCAAGGAAATCCAGCAACCGAAAAGTAGCTTCGGTCAGAGATAGATCGATTTCTTCTCCTTCTTGCTTGGGATTATTTGTCACTTGCACAAGTGCTGCCAAAATCGACATGGCACCAAATAGTCCGCCGAAGGCATCCGATAGCGGATATCCGGTATGCATGGGAACGCCTTCTGGCTCTCCAGTTATATGAGTAATGCCGCCCATTGCTTCAAAAATGCGCGCGAACCCGGGCTGATCGATATAGGGGCCATATTGTCCGAAGGCGGTCACCCTGAGGATGACAAGCTTGGGGTTGGCTTTCCAAAGAGTCTCAAGATCCAGTCCCCATTTTTCGAGGGTGCCGGGCTTGAAGTTTTCAATCAGGACGTCAAATTGCGGCAACATCTTTAGCAGAAGCGCCGCGCCTTCCTTCTTTCGAAGATCCAGAGTTCCGAATTTCTTGCCCCGATTTACAGCCTTCCACCAGAGAGATTTCCCCTCCTTGAATGGAGGAAAACCGCGCATGCCATCTCCGGTATTGGGGAGCTCAAATTTGACTACATCGGCACCAAAATCGGCCAGTAATGTTCCGGCAAAAGGCGCGGCGATGACGGTGGCGATATCTAAAATCCGGAGGCCAGATAACGGGCCATTGTTGTCTTCATTTTTCATTGGTTAATCCAGAAGGTCCTTTTTAAATGCAGCTATTGACATGTATTGTTACTATATATAAAACAAAATAGTCAAATATAAAAATAAATAAGACAGATGGGTCAATGAATTTCAATTATCCTTCTAATGTCGAAGATCTAATTAACCGCGTGGAAGCGTTCTTTGCGTCCGAAATGTTGCCTCGGCATCGCGAATGGGTGCAGACGGTTTGTCGAGATGGGCGACCACCTTCTTTTATCAAAGATATTCAGAAAAAAGCGAAATCACAGGGGCTCTGGAACCTTGCCCTGCCGGAATTGGCGGCGGAGGAGCCGGGAACGCGTCTAACAAATCTCGAATTCGCGCCGATCGCGGAAATACTGGGGCGGCTTCCCTGGGGATCCATGGCTTTTAACTGTCATGCGCCCGAAGTGCCGAACATGGCGATGCTTCAGTCCATTGCCACACGCGAGCAGAAAATCAAATGGCTCAACCCTCTACTCAATGCCGAGACTCGGTCGTCTTTTGCCATGACCGAACCTGCCGTGGCGTCTTCTGATGCGACGAACATTGCCACGAAAATGGATTTTGAGGGCAATGCGATTGTAATCAACGGTCATAAATGGTTCGCCACCGGCGGCGCGCATCCGGACTGTTCCTTTTTTATCGTGATGGGTGTGAGCGATCCTGATGCGGGTCGGACAGGTCAGCATAGTATGGTCATCGTTCCAACCGATACACCTGGTGTGACCATTGTTCGCGATTTGAGGTTTATGGGGTGGACAGATCACGTGGCCCCCATAGCGGAGATCAAATTCGAGAATGTTAAGGTGCCAGCCGAAAATCTCCTTGGTATCCGTGGAGAAGGATTTAAAGGTGCGCAAGTGCGTTTGGGCCCCGCCCGAATTCATCATTGCATGCGCTGTATTGGGCTTGCTGAAATGGTTTTGGCCCAAATGGTCGCCCGCGCACAGGAACGTACTACCTTTGGCAAAACCATTGTTGAATATGATACCGTCCAGAAATGGATTGCCGAGGCCCGGATCGATATTGAGCAAACGCGGTTGTTTATTCAACGAGGGGCGTGGATGCTGGACAATAGCCCGGATAAGAATACCTGGCGTACTGTTTCGCAGATAAAAGTCACGACACCACGCATGCTGCAAAAAATTACCGATCGCGCGATACAGCTCTTTGGCGCTATGGGCGGAACCGATGACACCCTGATCCATCATGCCTGGACCTATGCCAGATGGCTGCGCATTGGTGATGGTCCCGATGAAGTTCATTTGCGCCAGATTTTCAAGACCGAGCCTGTACCGGACTGGTCGATCGCCGAATGTCCCTACATCGCGCCGCTAGAAACATATGGGGTAGGATAGATCATTGACTGACCGTCTTAAATTATCCCTTGGCTGGTTTTCCGCCATCGTTGGTGCAGCGATTGCACTTCAGGCAATTTATGTAGCTATTGCCGGCGGTTGGGACATAACCCTATCCCGATCATGGATTTTATGTGGCGCCGTTGTTGTTGCCCTTCTGAACAATCTTCTCGTGGACAAGCGTCTCAAGTCGGGCGATTTACCCAGCGGCGGGCTCAAGCTGGGGCTCTGGGTTATTGATCTGGCGCTGATTGCCGTTTTCATCATTGCCACCGTGAAGTTCATCGACATCATGCGGCTGATTGAAGAGACAATATTTGAATATGACAACATCGATATCGGTATTGCCTTCGCTGGTGTTCTGGTGCTTCTGGAAACAACACGGCGGCTCTTCGGCCTGCCCATTGTCATCATTGCGGCTTTGGGCATTCTCTATTGCCTTTATGGTGAGTATTTACCGGGATTCCTGAACCATTCCGGCTTTAGCCTGAACCGTGCCATGCAGACTATCTGGTATAGTTTCCAGGGTGTTTACGGGTTGCCCATGGGCGTGGTTCTGCAGGTTGTGCTAATCTTCGTTGTCTTTGGCGTCATCCTTGAAGGCACCGGTGCAAGCGATGCACTCATTCGGGCCTCGGTTGCTTTGACTGGCCGAACCCGCGGGGGGCCAGCACATTCTGCGGTTGTTGCCAGTGCGGTATTCGGTAGCATGTCCGGGAGCGTGACGGCCAATGTCGTGGGTACTGGATCCTTCACCATCCCTATGATCAAGCGCCGGGGGTTTTCGGCAGCGATGGCGGGCGGCATTGAAGCTGCTGCATCAACGGGTGGACAGATTGTCCCGCCTGTCATGGGGGCTGCGGCCTTTCTCATGGCAGACCTGACCGGCAGTCCGTACACTACGATTTGTATTGCCGCCCTGATACCGGCGCTGTTTTATTACGGTTCCCTGTTTGCGGCCATTTCCATTCAGGCCGGCGCGAGCGGAATTGAACCCATCCCGAAAAGTGAACGGCCACCGCTTAATAAGCAGGACTTGATTGCTTGTTTGCTATTTATCATCCCAATCCTGACGATCGTGGCCGTATTGGTTATGGGCCGATCTCCAGCCATGGGAGGTTTCTGGGCGATCATTGTCGCTGTCATTTTGGGGGCGTTCAACAAGAAAAACCGAGAGAACCCACTGATCATTTGGACCGTTCTGAAAAAGGCGGGGCGCGCCTGTGCCTGGATCATCGTTGCGGTTGGCTGCATTGGTGTCATATTGGGAGTGCTCAACCTGACCGGCCTTGGTTTGGCCTTCGCCTCCCTTGTGGCCGAGTTTAGTGAACATTCCCTGTTTGCCGCCTTGTTGACCACAGCGCTGGCGGCACTGGTTTTGGGTATGGGAATGCCGACCTTGCCTGCCTATCTCATTATTATTCTCGTTCTGGGCCCGGTTATGCAGAAGCTTGGCGCGGAATTGATCGCCACGCACATGTTCGTTTTCTATTTCGGGGTTCTTTCCGCCATTACCCCACCCGTTGCCATCGGCGCGTTTGCCGCCGCACCAATCGCAAATGCACATCCTTTCACGACGGCCGTCGCCGCAGTCCGCCTCGCGATTGTCGGGTTTATCATTCCGTTTATATTTGTTTTTGAACCGTCCCTTCTGTTGGTCGGAACGTTTGAGCTTGAAAGCTTCATCCGGGTGACCGTCTGCCTTGCGCTTGCGATCTGGCTGATCAACACGGCGATGATTGGTTATGAACGAGGTCATCTCGGCACATTCGATCGCCTGTTGAGAGGGCTGGTGGGGGCGGGCTTACTCGTCCAGATCCCGATGCTTCAAATCGGATTGGTCATTCTCGGTGTCCTCATCATTGGACAAAGGCGGTTTCAGGTTCGCCGAAAAGACGCGACAAAAACATAAAATAATAATGCGATTACTTAGTCTAAAGGAGGAAATACGATGAAAAATACAAAAAAATATACAACGCTCGCAAAATCGATGGCCGTCGGCCTAGGGATGGTATTGGGATTGTCCCAGGCTGCCGTTGCGCAGGACAGCTTTAGAATGGCGTCACTCGGTGCGGCATCCCCCTCAACGACCTTTTCAATAACTCTGATTGAATTATTAAAGAAGGATTATGGATATAAAGTCCAATTGTCGACGGGTGCGCCGGCGACGAGACAGGCGGTTGATGCGGCGAAAAAGGAGCTGGATTTATTCGTTACCGCTGTTTCCATTAATCACTTTATGAAAAATGGGCTGCGCATGTACAAGAAGATGGAGGATGCGCCGGAGCTGTTTGCAAACCTTCGAGGTATTCTCAACTACCCCCTTGGGGCCTACCACGGTATCGTCTGGGCAGACTCTGGTATTAAATCCCTGGCGGACATTAAGGGTAAAAAAATCTTCACAGGGCCTCCATCTGGAGCCGCCCGGACAGTGGTCGGTCAGATCATCAAGGGCTCGACAGGATATGAAGCCAAGGTAGATTATGAGGCCATCAATCTTGACTGGAGTTCCGCCGCACAGGCTTTCCAGGACCGGCAAGTAGATGTCTATTTCGTGCCGACCTCTATCCCGAACGCGCAAATAGAGCAAATTGCAGCAATAGGCGAATTTCGTGTTCTGGGCATACCGGATAGCGCTCTCGACTCTGAGGAAATGAAGCGAGCTTCCTCCTTGCCTGGCCGTAGCTTCGTCATGCTGCCGGCGGATCAATATCCAAATCTAGTCAATGAAGGTGACGTGCGGCTGTTAAACACGACAGTCGGCCTTGGCACCAATAAATGGATGAGTGAGGAGGCGGCCTATAACATAACCAAAACCGCGCTGACCCATAATGCTGAAATGACCGCCGCAGCGGCATGGATGAAAAGCATCACACCGCAGACGGCACTGGACCAGATGAATATGCCTCTCCATATAGGTGCATATAAATACTACAAGGAAATTGGAATTGACGTGCCGAGCGGGATTATTCCGCCGGAAGCCAAGTAATCTCCTATTACCTTTCCGCAGCCTTACTTTTGGCTGCGGGTTGGTAGGAAGAGCATTGTTAGAGTAAAATAACTCGAGCGATGTTTTGAAATAACGGACGGGGTTTTCATGCGAACGGCATAAAATCGCGAATACCATCGCTCAAGCTGTCCCCCTCTGACTGTCCCTCCCGTGCAAGGCCGGTTACTTCAATACCGGTTTGATTTCCACGAAGTTAATGTGCCCCTGATCCAACTCATATTCAGTGCTCCGAAGATGTTTTGCTCTAACAGGATGGGTACGGCAATAGCGGCGCTTTGCGGTATTGTGAAGAAATCGGAATGGCTATTCCGGTCAATCTCCGCTAGACGCTAATAGACTGTGATCCGGCGTGATCGCGCCGGGCTGCCGTTACCCGAGTATAAATGTCGACGTGAAGGGCACTATGACGAACATCCTTTTTATAATGTATGACCAGCTTAGGTTTGATTACCTCAGCTGCGCCGGGCATCCGGTTCTGCAGACACCCAATATGGACAAAGTGGCCGCAAAAGGCGTTCGCTTTACGAATACATATGTTCAGTCCCCAATTTGCGGGGCTTCGCGCATGAGCTTTTATACGGGGCGTTATGCGTCATCTCACGGGGCGCAATGGAATGGATTTCCGCTACGTGTTGGCGAAATCACGCTTGGCGATCACCTCCGCAAATCGGGGATGGATGCTTATATCCTGGGCAAAACCCATATGAAGGCGGATGCTGAGGGAATGGCCCGGCTCGGCCTTACCCCTGATAGCGAAATTGGCGCGCGGCAGGCCCAATGCGGGTTTGATGACTGGTGTCGTGACGACGGTCTTTGGGGCTACGGCCCTGATGGCTATTATGATGAAAAAGTCTCGCCTTATAACGAATATCTCAAATCAAAAGGATATGAGAGTGAGAATCCCTGGGCCGATTATGCCAATGCCGGCATTGCCGATGGCGACATGAAATCTGGCTGGATATTTCAAAATGCCGACAAGGCCGCGAATATCCACGAAGAGGATTCTGAAACTCCCTGGCTCACCCGAGAAGCAATCCGGTTCATTGACGAAAAACGGGCGAATGGAGACCGGCCCTGGTGCGCTCATGTCAGCTATATCAAGCCGCATTGGCCGTATATTGTCCCGGCGCCATATCACAACATGTATGGGCCAAATGCTGTACCCGAGGCGAGGCGCAATTCGATGGAGCGGGATAACCCGCATCCAGTCTATGGTGCCTATATGGAAAATAAAATCGCACAGGCATTCCAGCAAGATAAGGTGCGCCGGAAAGTCATTCCTGCTTATATGGGGCTGATAAAGCAATGTGACGATCAGCTAGGTGTTTTGCTTGACCATCTGGAGGCCATCGGAGAGGCTGAAAATACTATTATCGTCATCACGTCTGATCACGGCGATTATCTAGGCGATCACTGGCTCGGAGAGAAAGATCTTTTCCATGAATGTTCAGTAAAAATTCCGCTGATTATCTTCGATCCATCATCCCGTGCCGATAAAACCCGAGGGACCATTTGCGATGCGCTGGTTGAATCCATTGATGTCGCCGCGACTTTTGTCGAAATGGCGGGCGGCGAAGTGCCAACCCATATTATAGAGGGTCGCTCGCTAGTGCCATATATTCGGGGAGAAGTGCCCGAGAACCGGCGCACCTATGTCATCAGCGAATATGATTTTTCTGTCACCCCCATGTGCGCCAAGCTTGGTCTGGCCAGTCAGGATGCGCGGCTTTTTATGGTGTTTGACGGTCGATATAAGATGATACATGCAGAAGGCGGCTTTCGTCCGATGCTCTTTGATCTTGAAGCTGATCCCGATGAATTTGTTGATCTGGCGAAGGAAAATCAGCATGCAGAAGTTCTAACTCGCCTTTATAGCCATCTGGCAGAATGGGGCCGGCGGATGAGCCAGAGGGTCACTAAGTCTGATACAGATATTGAGGCAATGCGAGGTAGATCAATGCGCCGCGGAATTCTGCCGTTTCTGGTCGACGGGAGCGAGGTTTCGGAGGAGCTGACGGAAAAATATCGCGGTAAGGCCCCGCAAAATTATGTCGAGATAGACGGCAATCCGGAAAAAATTGAACGGTAAGGCATTGTCCGCTTCTTTTCCGCAAAGTTAATGTGACACCGCCGCGCCGTGAATGGCCTTTTGCGCGTCATCACGGGAGAGGGCGGTCAACCAGCGTGTCACATGATACTGACACTGCGTCCCAATCCACTCTTTATCCCAAAATAATGGCGCCAGCGGTGAGCGGCGCAAAACAAGACGGCGCCAATTATGGAGGATCAAAATGCGCAAGGCGATGCGATCAAACGGCTCCAAATCTGCCGGATCCTCGTGATCGGCGGACAGCAGTTTTGTCAATGCCTCATGTTGTTCCGCCAATTGAGGCGGTAGGACGGCCTCTTGAACCCAGTCCGGCCACTGACGATTTTCTCCTGATATCGTCAGGAGTCCATCGATGGACGGCGGGATATGATCTGAAAGGTAAAGGTCGCGGGACAGTTTTATGGCGTTTGGGGGCATCTTGTCAGTACTGCGAGGGGGGATAACCAGCAAATAGGGCTGTTTCCTTTCCGGTGCCACACTCCCATACACTTCTGGCTCGACCCTTTCGGTCTCAAGCCGTCCCATTTCGCTTAAAGCATAGTGACTGACACGACCAATTTTTGTGCCCTCAATCCAACCCTCTTTGCGCAGTCTATGAATTGCAACACGGAGGGCCTGAGGCTTGATACCAATCCGGCCTGTCAGGGCGGCAAGGGCCGGACCGGGAATATACATTCCAGCCCGGGGCGCCAAATCACCAAGAATAGTAACCAGAACCGACCAAACCTTTAGCTCACCGTAATTTATGAGATGCTCTATCAGGCTTGATCCTACGACGTCAGATTTTTCCATCCGACGATTTTAGTCGATATTGAAGGCGGCGTCAGTAGCTATTCATGGTCAGCAGCTCATATTCCGCGACCAGGTCATCCGCCTGATTTGTCAGCGATACATGCCATCTGACCTCGCCATATTCATTGTTTCGTTTGGTCTTTTTCTTGACACTCAGCCGGACCTTGATGCTGTCTCCCGGTTCCACTGGTTTCATGAAGCGAAGGGAGTCGAGACCGGTATTCGCCAGCACGGGGCCGACATTGGGTTCCACGAACAATCCGGCCGCAAAGCTCAGCAGAAGATACCCGTGGGCAACACGGCCGGGGAAAAATGGATTGGCGGCAGCCGCTTCATCATCCATGTGAGCGTAAAAGTTATCACCGGTGAACTCGGCAAAATGCTCGATATCTCCCAGGGTGATTGTGCGGGCGTCCGTATGCATTGTCTCGCCAATTACCAGATCGCCATATTTGCGGGCAAAAGGATGGGCAGGGCCTTCAATTTCTTTGGCGCCAGGTATCCAGCTGCCGCCGATGGCGGTCAGGATATCGGGGCTACCCTGGATGGCGGTCCGCTGCATGTAATGCATGACGCAGCGAATGCCGCCAAGTTCTTCGCCACCACCCGCGCGACCGGGGCCGCCATGGACCATATGTGGCAGCGGTGAGCCATGGCCCGTGCTTTCCGCCATGGAAACGCGGTTGTTGAAATATATACGCCCGTGCCATGCGCCCGCGCCGAGCGCAAATTTGCGCGCGACATCTCCGTCATGGGTAATGACCGAGACAACCAGCGAGCCCTTGCCTTTGTTGGCCAGCTCGATAGCGTGATCCAAATCACGGTAGCCCATGACCGTAGAGACAGGGCCAAATGCTTCGGTGTCATGTACGCGTTTGGCGCTGTCGGGATTGGCGCAATGAAACAACATTGGCGGCAGGAAGGCACCATTATTGACATCAACACCGTCGGCCGAAAAATCGTCCGGGTCTCCGAACACGCGCTCGGCTTCAGTGCTGAGGAGCTTAACTTTTTCAAGAACGTCGCGTTTTTGATCGTTTGAGATAAGTGCACCCATGCGGGTTGTCTCAAGACGCGGATCGCCGATCACCGTCTTGGATAGCCGTGCGCTCAGAGCTTCGATCACGGCTTGCACATGAGCTTCCGGCGCCATGATCCTGCGGATCGCCGTGCATTTTTGGCCGGCCTTCACGGTCATTTCACGTTGAACTTCTTTAACGAAAAGATCGAATTCCGGAGTGCCGGGCGCTGCGTCCGGGCCCAGAACAGACGCATTGAGACTGTCTTGTTCGGCAACGAAGCGGATCGCATTTTCCAGGAGATGCGGATTTGAGCGGAGCATCAGCGCCGTTGTGGCGGAGCCCGTGAAGCTGACCACATCCTGAGCGTCAAGGTGATTGAGCATATCTCCCAACCCGCCGGAGACGAGCTGTAGCGTGCCTTCGGGCAAGAGGCCGCTGTCCAGCATCAGGCGTACGCAGGCTTCGGTCACATAGCAGGACGCGGTCGCGGGCTTAACAATCGACGGTACACCCGCCAAAAATGTCGGCGCGAATTTTTCAAGCATGCCCCAGATCGGGAAGTTGAATGCATTGATATGCACGGCGACACCCTGCAAAGATGTACAGATATGCTGACCAAGGAATGTCCCTTTGCGGCTCAGCTGTTCAACGTCGCCGTCCAGATAGATGTTTGAATCCGGTAAGTCGCGACGGCCTTTGGAGGCGTAGACGAGCATCGTGCCTATTCCGCCGTCAATGTCGACAAGGTTATCGGACTGGGTTGCGCCGGTACTAAATGACAAGTCATAGAGCACCTGTTTATGTTTGCCCAAATGTTCGGCAAGTGCCTTCAGGATCTTCGCGCGGTCATGAAATGTCAGCGCGCGCAGGGTAGGGCCGCCGACTTTGCGTGCATGTTCCAGCATCGATGTGACATCTAGGGATGAGTTTCCGGCCGCCGCAATGACCTCTCCCGTGATTGCACTGGAAATGGTTCGTGCTCCGCTGTCCGGGGCGACCCATTCACCGACCGCGAAAGATTTGATTTGTTGGACAGTCATCATAAAGTTCCTTCAGGTTGAGCTTATAGGCGATGCAGGTTCTGGCCGCGGCCAGGTTTCAGTGTCCGATAACCCCCATGGTCTGGGGCAAAACAAGCACCAGCCAGGGAACCAGCACGATCAGCGCCAGCCTGAAAATATCAGCAATCCAGAATGGCGTTACACCGCGAAAGATTGTGGCCGTAGAAACATCCCCGACGACGCTTTTCAAAATAAACACATTCAGGCCAACAGGGGGTGTAATCAGGCTAATTTCGGTCACGACGACAACGACAATGCCAAACCAGATCGGATCAAAGCCGAGCGACGTCACCAACGGGAAAAAGATCGGCACTGTCAGCAATAACATCGACAGGCTTTCAAACACGCACCCTAGCGCAATGTAAATCGCCAGGATCATCAAGATCACCACAGAGGGCGGGACGTCATAGGCAGTGACCATATCAATCAAGGCGTCGGGCAATCCGGCAAGATTGACGAAGTTAGAAAAAATCCGTGCGCCTATCAGTACTGCAAACAATGCCGCCGAAGTAAAGGCTGTCTCTTTAAGTGTCTCAAACGTGGTTGCTAACGTCAATCCGCCCCGCGACAAGGCAATCAGGAAGGCGCCAGCGGCCCCCATGCCCGCCGCTTCGGTAGGGGAGAAGGTAAGGTTTAGCGGCTCAAAATCAAAAATCCCATACAGCCCACCAATCACCAGAATGAACAGCAAAAGTACCGCCCAGACGCCGCGGATGGCAGTCAGCCGGTCGCTCCAGTTGGTGCGCGCGCCGGCGGGTCCGGCTTCGGGGGTGCGAAATACTGTCCAACGCACAGCGAATAGATAGAATAGAATACCCAGGATGCCAGGAATAATCCCTGCCATGAAGAGCTTGCCGATGGATGTTTCTGTGAGCAGCCCAAAGATAATCAAGATCACGGACGGAGGAATTAGAATGCCAAGGGTGCCGCCTGCTGCAATTGAGGCTGTGGAAAGACTGTCACTGTAGCCATAGCGGCGCATTTCCGGCATTGCGACCTTGGACATAGTCGCCGCCGTCGCCAGAGAAGATCCGCAAATCGCGGAAAAACCGCCACATGCAGCGACTGTCGCCATCGCCAGGCCCCCTTTAAAGTGCCCCAAAAACGCATTGGAGAGAGCATATAATTCGCGGCTGAGGCCGCCTCTATTCACAAAAAGACCCATCAGGATAAACAGCGGAATAACCGACAGGCCGTAGTCCTGGGCGGTATCGGTGATTTGTCTGCCGACCATGGACATCGCGGCATTCAACCCACGTTCACTGAAGAAGGCCCCGCCGCGTTCGTAAGCAAAGCCCAACGTGCCCACTAATCCCATTGCGAAGACAATCGGCATGCGAAAAAATACCAAAAACAGGACGACGGCAAATCCGATGAGGGCGGCGGTCATTTTGATGCCTCCAATGCGGATGGCTTGAAGGCATGAAGCAATCCCGTGACCAGCATTGAAACACTCGTGAATGCGAGCGAAATTGCGATGAAACCGCTGATATAAAATTGTGGGATTGCCAGATACTCAGTTACATCGCCGTAATCTAGCATGCGTTCCGCCAAAGCCCAGACACGATGCATTGGCCAGAGCAGCAGCAGCCCGCAAACAAGATAGATTGTGGTATCGCGCGCACGCTCAATGCCTAAGCGGGCGAAGAAAGTATCGGTTAGATCCACCTCAATATGCTGGCCCTTAGCGGAAATATACGGCATCACGGAGAACACGACTATGGCCATAAAAATACGAGTCAGCTCTGTCGCTGCCTCGATAGGGGCGTTGAAAAGCGACCTTAGGATAACATCGCAGAATGTCATTACCATCAACGCAAAAAGGGCGATGCAGGCAACGATGACAGGAATATTGCTTAAAGAGCGAAGCATTTTTACACCCAAACTTACCGCTATGAGGGGAGGACTGGCGGCCGTAGCCGCCAATCATCGTCGTTATTGATCAGATCCGGCTATTTTGCCATTTCAGATTTGATCATGTCATAGGCGGCCTGGGCATCGATACCTTTTGCGGAGACTTCTTCAATGACGGAAACTGTCACAGCGTCAGAAATCTTCGCGAAAGCCGCCTGATCCGCCTCAGTGGCGACGGTGATCGTATTCCCAGCGGTCGTCTTCGTTAGCTCGAGGCTGGTTGCGTCTCCCGCGTCCCAAATCTTACCAATTTCGCGACTGATGGGCTCGCCGAAGACTTTCTCTTCAAGGGCGGTCTGAATATCCTTTGGCAGCTCTGCGAACGTGTCTTCATTCATGATAAAAGCGAACGAACCTCGGTAAAATCCACCGGGCATTTCGTAGAGATGCGGTGCGACTTCTGTAAGCTTGAAACCCTTCCGTGACTCGAGGGGCATAACCACTCCGTCGGCAACACCGGATGCAAGTGTTGTGTATACTTTGGGTGCAGGAACCTTAATTCCTGTTGCCTTCAATGCCGTACCGACATCGCTTGCAACACCGCCGGGAATTCGCAGCTTCATACCTGAAATCTGGTTAAGATCATCGACCTTATCAACGGAATGCAGCTGAGCAGGGCCATGCGTATGGAGCGCAACAACCTTGACGCCCCGGTGCTCGTTGCCTTTGCTCAGATACTTGTCATATGTACGCCAATAAGCCACCGACGCCGCTTCGGCACTGCCCTCAAGTCCCGGCAATTCGATCAGTTTTGTCGCGACAAAGCGACCGGCCTGATAGCCGTGGAATATGATCGACAGATCGGCGGCGCCGTCCTGAACCAGATCCATCTGCGCAGGGGGAGGCGCGAGGCCTAGTAGCAACTTGGTGGTCACGCGGCCGTCGGTGGCTTCTTCGACCATTTTGGTGAATTGCGGCCACATTTTTGCGTTAATGTTATGTGAGGGCGGCGCCCAGCTAGAGATCGTCAGAGTATATTCTGCTTCCGCCCACGCGGTTCCCGCAGATAACACCAGCGCAGCGCCAGCGATCAGGGATTTTAAGTTGGATATTTTCATGTCTATTTCCTCCAGTAAACGTTGAAATTCAAGTTAAAGTCTTTGCGATACGCACTACGAATTTGGGTTTTCTTTCGAAACCATTGCCATCGTCGTGAATACCTTGTCCCAGCCGATATGAAAGATGTCGCACATGGATTCTCCGCGCCAGCGCGGGAATTCATAATTGCGGGCTGCCCATTTATTATTTTCGAATCTCGCGTTACTTATTAATTGACCAACCGGACGGTATATGCAAGTGTTTTTTCATGGCATTACAGAAAGGTTCAGAATGAGCGATACAATTCAGATTGAAGAACACGGGAAATTTGTTGAAATTACGCTGAACCGACCGG
>NVRR01000030.1 GCA_002732675.1 Sneathiella sp.
ACAAATACCTCGTCCGCCGCGATCAATTCGGTCGGCGTAATTGACCGCCCGATACACGATATCGAAAATTCCCGGCAAAGATCAAATACCGAACGGCGGGTGATCCCCGGCAAAACTCCATATTCCGGCGTAAACAACTCGCCGCCCTTCACCATAAAAACATTAAATCCGGGGCCTTCGGCAATGTTTCCTTCGGTGTCGAGGAGGATTGCCGTTACCGCCCCACGGTCAAATGCTTCATATTGACCCATCACCAAATCCAGCCAATGGTAGTTTTTGACGGATGGATCCACGGATCTGGGAGAAATACGAACCAAGTTACTCACGGCGACGTGCAAACCGTGCCGCATCTGGTCTGCGTCTGCGACGGAACCATAGGGGACTGCAAATGCCATAAATCGGTTTTCCGCGTCGCGTGGATCACGGCTGAACGTTGGAGATACTCCTCGCGTACAAAGCATCTCTACATAGGCGTCGCGGTGCTGCGACAAGGCAACGCAGTTATGGAGTATCTCGGATAAATCGGACTTGCTGTATGGAATGGACATACGCAACTTTTCAAGCCCCTTCGTAAAGCGTTCCAGATGCAGGTCAAGGCGAAAAAAGGACCCTTTCCACACATGGACGGTGTCATAAGTTGCATCAGAATGTAGAAACCCCCAATCAAGAACCGAAATCTTTGCCTCCGACATTGGTAAATACTGGCCATCCATAAAGGCCACCCCTTCGGGATATTTTTGACGGTCATTATGGCGCAGACTTAGTTCAGAATTTGACGGCATATGCTTCCTCTTAAAGTTGAGATTGCTCCGAAAAACAATACCCCGTATAATCGATCTTATTGCTCTAATATTTATCTAACCGGTGGCAAAAGGCATCAAATATCGGTGAAATAGGACGCAAATTGACCAGATCCATAGATTCAACCGACAGAAAAATTCTCAACCTCCTCCAAAAGGACAATCGCCTGTCAGCAGAAGAATTAGGAGCGAAGATAGGCGCGTCAAGGTCGTCAATACAGCGCCGTATCAAACAACTTCGTACTGAAGGGATTATCGAAGCCGATATCTCGATTATCAAATCTTCAGCTTTTGGCCAACGTATGACATTCATTGTTGAAGTGGAATTGGAGAGAGAGCGTATCGACCTACTGGATGAATTTCGCCGATCAGCGCTTGCGCTTGACGAAGTACAACAATGCTATTACGTCACCGGCCATACTGACTTCATTCTCATCGTAACGGCCGCTAATATGGAAGATTACGAAATTTTCACACGCCGCGTATTCATCGAGAACCCAAATATCCGGCGTTTTCATAGCAATGTGGTTGTTGATCGGGTCAAGGTTGGCTTGCACATTCCCTTGGGTGACTAGGCTACTTCATGCACTCTACCTGATTTGATCTTGACGGTATCGTCTGCGCCACCCGTATCATTGCACATTTGACCTCTCGGATTATTTCGGCGCTATTTATGGCTCTGAGCAAGATGGCCAGCGCTGGTGCCTACGGCTGTTGTGCTGTGCCAGAAGAATTGCTGCCTTAGTTCTCGCCAACGAAAAAAGCCTCTGCCATCACATAAACAGGTTCTGCCCCTTCATGTCCTTATACATATCGGCGACAAATTCCTCATAGCCGTTGTAGATGAGTGTCGGAATGCGTTCACCAGTGCCGATATCACGCTCGGTTGCCTGGGACCAGCGGGGATGGTTTACTTCCGGGTTTACGTTGGCCCAGAAGCCATATTCAGAACTGTTGAGTTTCTCCCAAAAAGTTTCGGGGCGTTTGTCGGTGAAAGAGAAACGGACGATAGACTTGACCTGCTTGAAGCCGTATTTCCACGGCACCGCAAGCCGGAGCGGCGCGCCGTTCTGTTTGGGCATTGGTTTCCCGTAAAGCCCGGTCACCAGAAAGGCGAGATCGTTGGTCGCTTCCTCCATGGTCAGTCCGTCCGTGTAGGGCCAGGGGTACCAGAATTGCCGCTGACCGGGCGCAATTGCCTTGTTTTCGAATGTCTGCATGACAAGATATTTAGCGCCGGAGGTGGGCGCGGCGAGCTTCACGAGTTCTTTTAAAGCGAAACCGCTCCAGGGAACGGCCATAGACCAGGCCTCAACGCAGCGATGGCGGTAAACCCGTTCCTCCAATGGCATTTTTTTCAAAAGATCATCAATGCCGATTTCCATTTCCTTTTCCACCATGCCATCAATTTTGACAGTCCAAGGGCGGATAGGCAGCGCTTGTGCCGCTTGCCAGATGGTCTTGTGAGATCCAAATTCGTAGAAGTTATTATAGGTGGAGACAATCTTTTCAGGTGTCAGCTCCCGCTCCACCGTATAAAGCTCATTCCTCGGCATCGGATACAGGCTGGCACTCGGATCCATGGTATCAGAAAATGCGTTTCTAAATGTCGCGGTTGAGCCTATGGAGGCAATCAGTCCGGCCCCGGCCATGCCCTTCAAAATCGACCGGCGATTCAGGTAGTCACTTTCCGAAATGACACTGGAGTCTGGGAGTTCCCATCCCTTTTTAATTTTAATCAACACGCGCCCGGCTCCTCATACAATCTATCTATGATATGTAGATAATCGGGACGGCGTCGATCAACTACAAGTCAATAGTCTGTGAGAGGGATTTGCCTGGTTTTCAGGTCCTGTTCTGCAGAACTTTCGCGGCATTCTGTCCGGTGAGCTCCTGAAGATGATCAAACTCACTGCGATAGGTGCCAACGCCCTGGGTCGCCGACCGTAAATCGACGATCAGATCATGGACTTCCGATTCCGGGATCATGGCTGTTAAGGTATCCCATCCTTCCCAGCCCTCACGTGCATCGAAGCCGAGGATTTGGCCGCGTCGTCCGCTGACAATGCTGTTTACCTTGGAGGTATATTCCGATGGCATGGCGATCTCGACTTTATAAATCGGCTCCAGCAGGACAGGATCACATTTCGGCATGCCTTCCGTCATGGCAATGCGTGCCGCCGAACGGAAAGAATTTTCCGAGCTGTCAACAGAATGGAACTGCCCGTCAAACAGCGTTACCGCCACATCGACCACCGGAAACCCAAGGGGACCCTCGACCAGATAGTCTTTAACGCCATGTTCCACCGCCGGGATATACTGGCGCGGCACCGACCCACCAACGATTTTTTCATCGAAACTGAAGCCGGAGCCACGCGGCAATGGTTTAATCTCGATTTGCACATCACCGAACTGACCGTGGCCGCCGCTTTGCTTTCTATAGCGCGCATGTTGCGTCGCAGATTTACGAATGGCTTCCTTATAGGCCACCTTGGGCCGCTTCGATTTAACCTCAAGGCCGTATTTATTACGAAGCCGCTCAAGCGCCACCTTAAGATGGATTTCTCCCTGTCCCCAGAGCAGCAATTCCTGGGTCTCCTGTTTATGCTCGGTCCTTAAAGACGGGTCTTCGTCAACGATTTTACTCAAAGCAGAAGAAAGTTTCACATCGTCTTCGCGTTTCTCCGCAAAGAGAGCAAAATTAAAAACCGGCTCCAATGACTGGCCGTCAGATGCGCGAATGATCTCATCTGTTTTAAGAATATCGCCAGTCCGCGCCTCGTCAAGACGGCCAAAGGCGACAATTTCACCCGCCTTCGTCGCAGGTATTTTTGTCGGTTTCCCGCCTTGAAGGCGAAATATCCCGCCGATCCTGCCGACGGAAAAACTATCCCCGTCATTGACATCTCCTGACCAGATGCGGGCAAGTGACAGCTTGCCGCCCTGCGCCGACATATATGTTTTCAGGATTTGCACGACGGGCTGGTTATCCTTTATATCAATCCCATTGCGAGCCGCCGCAACGCTGGCTTCCGGCACTTCATGACGGATCGCTTTCAAAAGCCGCCGAACCCCGTGATCAAGCACTGCCGAGCCCAAAAAGACCGGGGTCACCAGTCCCTGCTGCAGATCATTTTGCAAAAGCCCATATATTTCTTCGCGCTCCGGGTCGATATCTTCGAGCAGTTCTTCCATGAGATGGTCGTCAAAATCTGCGAGTTTTTCAAGCATGGCAAAGCGCGAGGTTCCCTCCTCCTCAGCCATTTCCGGCGGCAGATCAATAATCCGCGATGCCGCCCCTTCTTTATAGACATAGGCCCGCTCCGACGCGAGATCCACATACCCGGTGACGATGCTATCTTTAAATATAGGAACCTGACGCAAGACCAACGCCCGTTCCGTGACAGACTGTAATGACGCGAACAAGTCCTGAACCGAGCCATAGGCCTTGTCAATTTTATTGACGAACAGGAATGTCGGGATGCCCCTGTCCTGTAACTGCCTCAAAATTGGCGATAATGTCAGGACGCGATTGCGATCGGGCTCACAGACGACAACAGCTGCATCTACCCCCGCCAATGCATTTTCGGTTTCCTGGAAAAACTCGATAGAGCCGGGGCAGTCCAAAATGGTGAATTCATCGCCCAGATAACGAGCATGGGCGGCATTTACTTCAACGCCCATCTGTCGATCACGGGCCTCTTTTGAACTATCTCCGCTGGAGCTACCGGCGGTGACACTACCTTTTCGGTCCGTTTCACCGCATATATGAAGGATTGCTTCGAGAAGAGTTGTTTTCCCGCTTGAATAGGGACCTACCAGCGCGATGCTGCGAGGCCCCGTTGGCTTGTCTAATGCCATATCGTGCCTCCCTTTTCGTTAGAGACTTCTAATATTCATCTTCTGACGGAGAGCGCGCAAGAAAAAAATATTCTACGGCAGTCGGCTGCCGCTTTTATGCGGGTTAGCGCAGAGAAAATAAACGCCCGGATTTCAGGCACAAAAAAAGGCGGCCGAATCACGGGCCGCCTTTCTTCATTATTTCAAGGGTGACTTATGTCAGACTGGCACAGAATTTCTGGATACGTGTGCAAGCCTCGGTCAGCGCTTCCGTCGATGTCGCGTAGGAGACACGGAAATGCGGGGACAGGCCGAACGCCTCCCCATGCACGACCGCAACGCCTTCGGCTTCCAGCAATGCGGAGACAAAGTCGAGATCATTTTCGATTGTCTTGCCGTCAGTGGTTTTCTTGCCAATGCAGCCCGCGCAGGATGGATAGACATAAAACGCCCCTTCTGGCGTCGGACAGTCCAGTCCCTCGGCATCATTGAGCATGCCTACCACAAGGTCACGGCGGCCCTGAAACACTGCCGCGCGCTCGCTGATAAAATCCTGGGTTCCGTTCAGTGCTTCAACCGCCGCATATTGGCTGATGGAGCAGGGATTCGACGTGCTTTGCGACTGAACCTTGGCCATGGCCTTGATCAAAATTTGCGGACCCGCACCATAACCAATACGCCAGCCGGTCATGGAATAGGCTTTCGAAACACCGTTCATGGTCAGCGTCCGGTTATAAAGGTCCGGCTCGACCTCCGCTGGTGTCGCAAATTTGAAACCGTCATACACCAGATGCTCATACATATCGTCGGACAGGACCCATACATGGGGATGACGGACCAGAACGTCAGTCAATGCCTTCAGTTCCGCCTTACTATATCCGGCGCCGGAGGGGTTGGATGGCGAGTTGAAAATCAGCCATTTGGTCTGCGGCGTAATGGCCGCTTCCAGATCTTCAGGCTGCATCTTGAAACTGGTCTCGGCGGAGGTTTCGACAAATACCGGCTCCCCGCCTCCCAACAGAACCATATCCGGGTAGGACACCCAGTATGGGGTAGGGATAATCACCTCATCACCTGGGTTCAACGTCGCCACCATGGCATTATAAATGATTTGCTTACCGCCGCTGCCGACCGATACCTGGGATGGCTCATAGGACAAGCCATTATCGCGTTTGAATTTAGCGCAGATCGCCTGTTTCAACTCTGGAATACCGTCAACCGCCGTGTATTTCGTCTTGCCTTCGTCAATGGCACGCTTGCCGGCCTTCTTGATGTTATCGGGGGTATCGAAATCCGGCTCACCGGCACCAAGGCCAATCACATCCCGGCCAGCGGCACGCAGTTCCGCAGCTTTCGTCGTAACAGCAATCGTCGGTGAGGGCTTAATCCGGCCCAGACTTTCCGCAATAATAGACATAACCTTATTCTCTCCAGGTTAAGGTAAAAGGGGTGACGCCAGTATACGCCACCATACCTCGCTTCTATACTGCTATTCGAAACAGCCCGCCATAAGTTTTTCTACATATAAGGCCAATTACCCTATGGCATCGGCAAGCACCCTCAGCGCCCTTCGCCATGCTGCAATTTGGCATTAATCTCGGCATCTTCCTGAAATACCGGGTTCTCAACAGAGCTCGACATAAATCGCCCGGGATCCATCGCCGCCTCCTTCATCAACCAGGCCCTAAATGCGGCAATGCGCGGGCGATCTGCTTTTCCTTCGGGGCAAACAATGTAATAGGCATGACCCGCTTTCAAGGATTTCTGGCTAAAGGGACGCACCAGGCGTCCGGCGATCAAATCATCAGCCGCCAGCGTACTCCGCCCGAGGGCAACCCCGTGCCCGGCCATAGCGGCCATGAGCACCATGGAGCTGTCATTAAAGCTTGGCCCCTTTTTACCATCAATGCCCTTCACCCCGGCAGCCGCCAGCCAGGTTTCCCAGTCAATGCGCATGTCATCATGCAGAAGGGTATGATATTTAAGATCTTCCGGAGATTTCAGCGGGTGCTTACCTTCCAGCAGCAACGGGCTACAGACGGGAAACAGCACGTCCTCCGTCAACAGCTTTTCAACGCGCAGACCTGGATAATTGCCACCGCCATAACGGATGACCACATCCACATCCTCGCGATTAAAGTCCGTCAGATGTTCGGACGCAGACAGGCGGACATCAATATCCGGCTGCTCCTCGCGAAATCGGCTGAGACGCGGTAGCAACCAGCGCGCCGCAAAAGACGGCATGGTATCCACATTCAGATGACCCGACGCCTCTTGCCTCATCACTTTCTCGGTCGCCGTTCCGATCAGCGACAATCCGTTCCGCACCCCCAGCACATAGCTCTGTCCGTCATCCGTGAGCATCACCGCCCGATTCAGACGTTTGAATAAAGCGACACCAAGCCAGTCTTCCAGCGCCTTGATCTGATGGCTGACGGCTGCTGGCGTGACGAAGAGCTCTTCCGCCGCTTTCGAAAAACTCAGATGCCGGGCGGCGGCTTCAAAACTACGCAACGCATTGAGGGGAGGTAGTCGCATATAAATCTCTCTTTCAGATTATAAAAACTAATGCACCATATTAGAATTTGTCGTTTGTAATCAAGCTTAAAATAAACGACATATGGTTCACGGAATTAGAAAAGGGATTTGACACACAGTCAACCCGAATGCCCGGAAGGAGTAGAAAAATGGTTACAAAAACGTTACATACAGGGAAATTAGGCCGGAACACCGGCATTTCATCGGCGCCTAAGCTTAGCCTTTTCGGGAATATCGCGCAGACTGTCCTGACGTGGCAGGAACGTGCTTCTTCGCGTCATCAGCTTGCGTCACTGGACAAGAAATACTTGACCGATATGGGTCTGACTTATCATCGCGCACAGGATGAAATTTCAAAACCATTCTGGCGCTCATAGAACTTCAAGCTACCGCCCGGAACCAAAGTCCGTTTTCCTTCCTGTCTATGGACTTTCCGGGCGGCCCTTTTGATGGTCGTCACAAATGTCCCCACTTCCTGCCATCCTTACCAAATAGGGATGGCATTTTTGTTTTCTGCACCTTATAACGAGACCATGCAATCAGAGAACAAAACTGAAACATCGGGACTGGAAGAGGCTTCCGCAGCCTTTATTCCCCATCGTCCTGTGCGGCCGGAGAAATCGCAGGGCGGTATCGCCTTTGAAGTCGTATCGGAATTTGAACCAGCCGGAGACCAACCTGAAGCCATCAAGGATTTGGTCCGCAGTATTCGCCAGCACGAAAAAGATCAGGTTTTGCTGGGTGTAACCGGATCGGGCAAGACCTTCACCATGGCCAAGGTCATCGAAGAAGTACAACGCCCGACGCTTATTCTGGCTCATAACAAGACCCTCGCGGCGCAGCTATACGGCGAGATGAAGGCCTTCTTCCCTAATAACGCCGTGGAATATTTTGTCTCCTACTACGACTATTACCAGCCCGAAGCCTATGTCGCGCGCACCGATACCTATATTGAAAAAGACGCATCGGTAAACGAGCAGATCGACCGCCTCCGGCATTCGGCGACGCGAGCGTTGCTGGAGCGAGATGACGTCATCATCGTCGCCTCCGTCTCCTGCATCTACGGTATCGGCTCGGTTGAGACCTATAGCGAGATGACCATCGATCTCAAAGTCGGTGAGAGTTTTAACCGGCAGGATCTATTGCGCCGCCTTATTGAAATACAGTATCGACGCAACGACGCCAGCTTTACCCGTGGCACCTTCCGGGTGCGCGGCGATACTGTTGAAGTCTTCCCGGCCCATCTGGAAGACCGCGCCTGGAGTTTGTCCTTATTCGGCGACGAACTTGAGACCATCACTGAATTTGATCCGCTTACCGGCGAAAAAACCGGAAAGCTTGACCGGATCCGTATCTATGCCAACAGTCATTATGTGACGCCCAAGCCCACCCTGAAACAGGCGCAGGAGAAAATCAAAATCGAGCTGAAATCGCGGCTTGAGGAATTTGAGCTCCAGAATAAGCTACTGGAAGGCCAGCGCCTGGAACAGCGGACCATGTTTGATCTGGAGATGATGGAGGCGACAGGTGCCTGCGCCGGGATTGAAAACTATTCCCGCTATCTGTCAGGGCGTGGCCCCGGTGAGCCACCCCCGACGTTATTCGAATACCTTCCCGATAATGCCATATTGATGGTCGATGAAAGCCATGTGTCCGTGAGCCAGATTGGTGCCATGTATAAGGGTGACTTCCGGCGTAAGACCACCTTGTCCGATTATGGTTTTCGCCTGCCGTCCTGTTTGGATAACCGCCCGCTTAAATTCGAAGAATGGGAAATGATGCGGCCACAGACGATTTTTGTCTCGGCGACCCCCGGCCCCTGGGAGTTAGGGCGCACGGGTGGCGCCTTTGTCGAGCAAGTCATCCGGCCGACGGGACTTACTGATCCCGACTGCATTATCCGCCCGGTACAAACCCAGGTCGATGATCTGATGCGCGAGTGCAAGCTCTGCGCCGCCAAGGGAGAACGGGTACTGGTTACAACCCTGACCAAGAAAATGGCCGAAGACCTTACCGAATATTTCCACGAGAACGGCATCAAGGTGCGTTATCTGCATTCCGATATTGATACACTGGAACGTATCGAAATCATTCGGGATCTCCGTCTTGGCACCTTCGATGTGCTGGTCGGCATCAATTTGCTGCGCGAAGGGCTAGATATTCCCGAATGCGCACTGGTGGCCATATTGGATGCAGACAAGGAGGGCTTCCTGCGCTCGTCTACGTCGCTGATCCAGACCATTGGCCGCGCCGCTCGCCATATCGATGGCCGAGTCATCCTCTACGCTGACAAGATCACGAAAAGCATGCAGTTCGCTCTGGATGAAACCAAGCGCCGGAAGGAAAAGCAGGAGGAGTTTAATGCCACCCACGGCATCACCCCCATGTCAATCAGCAAGAATATCAACGACGTCATGCAAAGCGTTTATGATCAGGACCACGATAATACCGGGCTGGGACTTGAAGACGCCACTCATATGACCGGCCATAATTTGACCGCCCATATCGAAGGTCTTGAGAAAAAAATGAAAGCCGCTGCAGCAGATCTTGAATTTGAAGAAGCCGCCAGATTGCGCGATGAAGTCAAGAAGCTGCAGGATCGCGAACTTGGCATTGGCGGGCCGAGAACGGGCCGACCACAAGGCCGCTCCAGCAAAGGGCGCGCCGGTAACGCTCATGTTCTGGGTGGCCGCTCGCGTTAAGGTCCATCCTCAAAATTTTATCCGCTAGGTGGAATAAACCCAAAGCGCGCGAATATTGCCTGACCTTCCGCAGATCTCACAAAGTCATAGAATTGCCGGGCGGCATGACCATCATACTCTTTGACAATTGCCATGCCATAGACGATTTCAGGATGGGCCGTTGTCGGGATGACTGCTGCAGACTTCAGCTTATCGCTCGCCTTGACATCAGTCGCATAGACAATTGCCGCGGACACTTCCCCCCGTTCCGCCAGTGTCATCACCGCGCGGACATTGGGCATTTGAACATAGCTGTCTTTGACGGACGCCCATAGGCCCAAGGATTGCAAAGCCGCCTTGGTATACATGCCCACGGGCACATGATCGGGATTGCCAATGGCAAGGTAGCCCCCGTTCAAAAAAGAGGGCAGGTCTCGCAACGTACCGAGCGCTCCCGCGTCAGCGCTTTTCGGGACGGCAACAACCAGACTGTTTGAGGCAACCTGCGCCAGACTTTCAGGCTTCAACAAACCCCGCTCCATTAAAAACTCCAGCCAGAACCGATTAGCCGAAATGAATATATTAGCGGGGGCGCCCTGCTCAATCTGCTTTGCCAACACTGAACTACTGGCAAAGGACGCAATGACCGAAATACCAGTGCGTTTTTCAAATTCTTGAGACAGGGAATTCACGACATCCGTGGTGCTCGCAGCCGCAAAGACGACGATGTCATCCGCGGCCGCCTTCGACGCACCGACAAAAACGACAGCCGCGCATATTACAATGGCAACGAGGGTCAGCCTTACCCCCCTCAAAATACTGATGACAGCCATAATTGCTCCAACATCGCAAATGAGTGTAATTGTCTGGCAATATGGTACTCTGCCTCCAAACAACCGTATTCGCAACAAGAGAAGTCTGGATATGCCACTGTTCCTAAAAGTCGCTTTTACCCTGACCGCGCTGTTTCTGCTTGCTCTGCCGCCATCTCTTTCCTCGGCCCGCACCGATGCCCCGCAAAATTGCGAATCCCGGCCTTTCGACCAAGGCCGCCTCTGGAAAGTCAGCCGCGAGGGCTCCCCGCCCAGCTATATTTTCGGCACCATGCATTCAAAAGATCCTCGGATCCTACAGCTACCCGGAATTATCATGCAGGCCTTCAACGCCAGTACCATTGCCGTTTTCGAAACTTCCTTGAAAGATGAAGATATTACGAAAAGCCAGGCGATGATGCTGCTCGCAAGGGATCAAAGCCTGAAATCCAAAATTGGGCCCGCTCGCTTTACCGCACTTGCCAAGATGGCCGCACCCTATGGCATGACGCCGGAGGTACTGGATCGGGTGAAAATCTGGGCCGCCGCCGCCCTTATCAGTCAGCCGCCGCCCTCTCGCCAAGGCGCTGCGCCACACATGAATCTTCTAGACAAGGAGCTGGAAAAATCGGCCCGCCAGTCGCGAAAGCAAATTATCGCCCTTGAGACCAATCTGGAGCAGCTCGGTATTTTTGATCAGGTGCCGGAGGCCGTGCAACTGGAGTATCTTGATCAGAGCATGATCGAAAACCAGACCATTGATGAAGAGCTTGAAACAATTACCAGCTATTATCTCTCAGGGAACACCGGCTGGATTGCCTGCAACCTTGAAGAAACGTTAAAGACGGCAAGTGCTGGCCTGAACCGGTTAATGACGGACAAACTGATCAATGAGCGAAATCGGCGTATGGTCGATCGCATGTCGGCTGCTCTACAAAAAGGCAACGCATTTGTCGGGGTAGGCGCCTTGCATCTACCCGGGGACGCCGGGATCCTTTCCCTCCTGCAGGCGAGAGGATTTAAAGTCGAACGAAAATATTAATCACTGGCTTTCGCATTCGCACCCTTGCATATCCGATACAGACCCGGCCATTCGCGATATTTTTATTTGGATTTACTCTTTTACTACTCTCTTCCCATGTCTATATAACAACAATCCAAAACCGAGGGCTAGCACGGTGCTAGAAATGGCGGAGTGAACGTGACACAAATGAACTTCCCGGGTGTTTACGCTTAATGATGTATCTACAGGTAGCCGCCGGCTTGGTAATTCTGCTGGTATGCGGCGAGTTGTTAGTCCGCGGCGCCGTCGCAATGGCGGAGCGTGTTGGCATCTCCAAGCTTCTCATCGGTTTTACCGTTGTTGCCTTTGGCACCTCTGCGCCCGAGCTTGTCGTCTGTATTGAAGCCGCGCTTGACGGGGTTCCCGGCATTGCTTTTGGCAATGTTGTCGGCAGTAATATTGCCAACGTGCTACTGGTATTGGGCGTGCCGGCGCTGATCTACCCACTTGTCTGCGATACACAGTCCGCGCTTCGTGACAGTCTGGTCATGGTCGCCGGCACCGTCCTGTTTATGGTTCTATCCTGGCAAGGGATTATCGAGTTCTGGCAGGGCGCTATCCTTCTCACGGTGCTGATTGCCGTGATCCTCAGATCTTATTACCGGGCCCGCAAAGAAGGCGGTGAAGGGGCCGAGGAGGCGCTCGAAGAATATGAACAGAATATGCCGAAGAATTTATGGATAAGCGTCCTGTTTATTCTGGCAGGCCTTATCGGGCTGGTTCTTGGGTCACGTCTGCTTGTGGACGGCGCGGTGAATATTGCTGTTGTCGCCGGCGTTTCCGACGAAATTATCGGCCTTACTTTGGTTGCCCTCGGCACGTCCCTCCCTGAACTGGCGACGTCGATTATTGCGGCTTTTCGGCGCCATGGGGATGTGGCAATTGGCAATGTTCTGGGGTCAAATCTGTTTAATATTACCGGCATTATTGGTGTTACCGCGATGATAGAGCCCCTCAGCGCTCCAATGCAGGTTCTGCATTTTGACATGTGGATCATGCTATTTGTATCGTTGATCATGATCCCGATTTTCATCGCGAAGAAACCCATCGGCCGCGTTCTTGGGGGCGTTTTTTGCGTCGCTTATGTCGCCTATATTACCACCCAGTTCTATGGTATGTCTGGCATTCATACCGCTTCACTTTATTAGGCCTTAGCGTGTCAGAAAAAAATATCCTCATTACCGGCGCAGCGCGGCGCATCGGGCGCACCTTGGCTCTTTGCTTTGCCAAGGCCGGGTGGAATATTGCGCTGCATTATGGGACATCCCATGATGACGCTGCCTCGCTGGCAGATGAAATAGCTGCCTTGGGTGTCAAAACGGCGCTCGTCCCCGCAGATTTGATGGATGCGGAGGCTGTACAGAAAATAGTCCCGGCTGCTGTCGCCGCTCTCGGGCCGCTTCATTGTCTCATAAATAACGCGGCCTTTTTTGAATGGGACGATATTCATACGGTGACAGCCGACAGCTTCTCGGCGCATCTGAACGTTAATCTGCAGGCACCGCTTCTGCTCAGCCAATCTTTTGCCCGTCAGGTACCGAAAGGCACCCAGGGGAATATAATCAATATTGTTGACCAACGTGTCTTCAATCTCGGGCCGGAATTTCTATCTTATACATTGAGTAAGTCCGGTTTATGGACGTTGACACAGACGTTAGCCATGGCACTGGCGCCTGCTGTCCGGGTGAATGCGATCGGCCCCGGGCCAACCCTGGCCAATACGCGACAAACAGCGGCGCAATTCAGGCAGCAGCAGCAATCTGTGCCCCTAGGATATGGTCCTACAGCCGACGAAATTGCCAGTGCCGCGCTTTTTATTCTACAGGCACGCTCGATGACCGGAGAATTTATCGCCCTCGATGGCGGCCAACACCTGCCCATCATCGGAAAAGGAGAGGACGTGCATGAATAAGCCCGACACCATAAAGCTTCGCCCGTCATTCCGCATGACGCGCCCGGAGGAAACCCATACGGTTTTCATCAAAGATCTTCTGATCGATATGCTGATCGGCGTCTACGCCCACGAAAAAACGACGCCGCAACCGGTTCGCCTCTCCATTGAGATGACCGTTGCAGACAGCGATGTACCCGTGGCTGATGATTACCATAATGTTGTCTGCTATGAGACGATAGCAACTGCCGTCAAAAACATGGCCGCGGCGGAGCATGTTAATCTGGTCGAAACCCTCGCCGAGAATGTGGCCGCGATCTGCCTTAACTATGAACGGGTTAGCCTGGTCAGGGTAAAAGTTGAAAAGCTCAATGCCGTCGAAAATACCACGAGCGTTGGCGTCGAAATCCTTCGAGGGAAGCCGTAAATTTCGCTATTTAAATCCAAAATTTGCCTAAATTTGAAGATTTACACGTGCAGTTGTGCACAGTTGCAATGACTCGCCATTATCCAAATGCGAACTCGGAGAAAAATTCTAAAATTCTTAGAGGTGCCGTCTTGACTTTTAAAAGTCGTATGTAATTCAGATAGTTAGTAAATTGCCTAAAAATTAGGCATACCCGTCAAAGGCTAGGTTTCACATGACCTACAGGGTTATGTAGGCGACTTACCCCCAACCTTTTCCACAGGTTTAGTGGATAGTGTAAAAAAAGTGTAAAAATCCAAAATCGGCAAAAAAATAAATTCTCTAATGTTCTTTCTTTATAAGGGGGTTAGGATATTTTATTGACCATGCATTCAAATACCTTACGTAACCCTGAAGTCAAAAATCGATCTTTATGCCGGATATAACACCTCATTCCTCCGAATCGTCACCAACCCCCGGCGAATCTCCGTTCCGGCAGGGCGCAGCTGTCATTGAGACAGCGTTGAAAACCGTCCCCTCCTCCCCCGGTGTCTATCGGATGATAGATCAGGGCGGACAGATACTCTATGTCGGCAAGGCAAAAAATCTCAGGAAAAGGGTGAGTAGCTATGTAAAGACAACCGGACAATCGACGCGGATCATGCGTATGGTTTCCCTCACCCGCTCCATGGAGTTTGTCTCGACCCATACGGAAGTCGAAGCGCTACTGCTGGAAGCCAATCTGATCAAGAAGCTAAAGCCGCGCTATAATATCATTCTCCGCGACGACAAATCCTTCCCCTATATCCTGATCACCAGTGACCACGACTGGCCGCAAATTTCTAAGCACCGAGGGGCACGGTCACGCAAAGGCGAATATTACGGTCCGTTCGCGTCGGCCGGCGCCGTGAACGAAACCCTGGCGACCTTTCAGCGGTTGTTCCCGCTCCGCTCCTGCACCGATTCAGAATTTCAAAACCGCACACGCCCCTGTTTGCAATACCAGATCAAGCGCTGCGCTGGCCCTTGCGTTGGTTTGATAAACCGTGAGGATTATCTGGATGTGGTTGATGAGGCACGGGCATTTCTCTCTGGCAAAAGTCACTCCTTGCAAAAGAAGCTGGCAGGCCGAATGCAGACCGCCAGTGATGGGCTCGATTTTGAACAGGCCGCGATATTGCGCGATCGCCTGAAAGCCATGGCCCATATCCAGTCCAAGCAAACCATCAATCTGCCGGGCGTTGATGAAGTCGATGTCATTGCCGCGCATCAGGACGGCGGGCAAACCTGCGTTCAGGTATTTTTTGTGCGCTCTGGTCAGAATTTTGGCAATCGGGCGCATTATCCCTCGCATACCAAAGACGATGATCCAGCCGATGTTTTAAGCGCCTTTATCGGGCAGTTCTATGACGGCCGACCGGCCCCCCGGCGGATATGGACGAGCCATCCACTTGACGATGCCGCATTGATCTCTGACGCTCTCTCAATCGCGGCGGCGCGTGTCGTCAAAATCGAAACCCCAAAACGCGGCCCCAAGAAAGAACTGGTCGATCATGCGACATTAAACGCCAAAGGCGCCTTGGTCCGGCGCATGGCTGAGAATGCAACCCAGCGCAAACATCTAGAAGGCGTCGCGGCAGCCTTTAGTCTTACAGAACCGCCCCGCCGGATTGAGGTCTATGACAACAGCCATATTTCCGGTACGCATTCCGTCGGCGGCATGGTTGTTGCCGGTCCGGATGGGTTTGAGAAAAAATCCTACCGCAAATTCAATATCAAAAATCAGGATCTGGCTCCTGGAGATGATTACGGCATGATGCGCGAAGTCCTGACACGCCGCTTCAAGCGCCTGCAAAAAGAAGATCCGGGGAAAACAGGACCAGAGATATCCGGCTCACGTGAACAATGGCCTGATCTCATTCTGATCGACGGCGGGCAAGGACAACTCAGCACCGTGCAGGAGGTTTTCGATACCCTTGGCATCACGGATGTGGCTCTGGTTGGAATTGCCAAGGGGCCGGATCGCAATGCTGGCCGGGAGCGGTTTTTTATGACTGGAAAGCCTCCTTTTTCCCTACCCGAAAAAGACCCCACGCTTTATTTCCTGCAGCGCCTGCGTGATGAGGTGCATCATTTCGCAATATCTGCTCACCGAGCGAAACGATCTCGCGCCATCGGTCGCTCACCGCTCGATGAAATCCCCGGTATCGGTGCCAAGCGAAAGAAAGCGCTGCTTAACCGTTTCGGCTCCGCCAAGGGTGTCGGGCAAGCGGCCTTAAGCGATTTGGAAGCTGTTGATGGCGTTTCCAAAGCGACCGCGACCACTATCTATAATTTTTTCCATGACGAAAGCTGAACTCGGGGCTTTAACTCCTGTTCAGCCCTGCCTATACTACATTTTTTAAACGGCCTTTGGGGTCCTTCAACAAATGCTTTCCAGTCTTCCGAACATGCTGACTTTGTCCCGCATTGTGGTCATCCCGCTGCTGTTGGCGTCGCTGTATTTGCCCGGAAATCTCGCAAGCTGGGTGCCGCTTACCCTGTTTATCGCCGCCGGAATCACCGATTTCTTTGACGGGTATTTTGCCCGCCGCTATCAACAGACATCAAACCTTGGACGGTTTATGGACCCCGTTGCCGATAAAGTCCTTGTCGCCTCCGTTCTGCTTTTCCTGGTGGCCCTCGGCCGCATTGAAGGCTGGCAGCTTATTCCCGCTGTCATAATTTTGTGCCGTGAAATCATGGTATCGGGATTACGCGAGTATCTGGCTGAACTTCGGGTTGGCATGCCGGTCAGCAAACTTGCCAAATGGAAAACAGCCATGCAAATTTTTGCGCTCTGTTTCCTGCTCGGCGGCCCCGCCGTCGCCAATGACTTTGATGCAATGCTGGTGGGCCAGGTGCTCTTATGGCTCGCCGGATCTTTGACTGTCTGGACCGGATATGATTACCTGCGTCTTGGCCTCAAACATATGGTCGAAGACAATCGTTAGGGAGACCTGACATAAAGTGCCCGCAGAAATGAAAATTCTCGGAATATCGGGCTGGAGCGGCAACGGCAAGACGACCTTGCTGGTCCGGTTAATTCCCGCGCTAAAGGCAAGAGGCTTCTCGGTCTCTACCATCAAGCACGCCCATCATAAATTTGATATTGACCGCCCGGGCAAGGATTCTTTCCGGCACCGCGAAGCCGGGGCCGAGGAAGTCCTGATTTCCTCGTCAAACCGTTGGGCCCTGATGCATGAAAACCTTGATGGCCAGGAAGCCAGTCTCGACCAGCTCCTTTCCCTCATATCCCCGGTGGATTTACTGCTGATCGAAGGCTTCAAGAGCGAGGATTTTCCAAAGATAGAAGTTTGGCGAAAAAAGGCAGGCTCCGAAGCCCGTGTTCATACGGACCCATCGATCATTGCCGTCGCCACACCAGATGAGATTCCGGACGCGTCGGTGCCGCTGCTTGACCTTGATGACGAGAGCGAAATTGCGAATTTCATTATTGAATATTTTAAGCTCAAGGCCGAGCCATGACCCGGCTTGTGGACGATTGTTTTGCGCTTTCCTCTGAGATGATCAGCGCGGCGACAGCTTTAAGGCAAATTGGTCGTGCCGTAAGGCGGGTGACGGAGCCCGAAATTTGCCCGCTCGGCGCTGCTGGGGGACGCATCCTCGCCGTGGACGTTATGTCCCCACGTCAGGTGCCGCCCGCAGATAATGCTGCCGTTGACGGTTACGCTTTTGCCTATGCTGACTACAAAGCCGCGCCAGAGCTGCCACGCGCTGTCGTGGGCCGCAGTGCCGCAGGCCAGCCTTATGCTGGCGAAATCACGCCCGATAGTTTGGTAAAAATCCTGACCGGCGCCGTGATGCCGGAGGGGTTTGATAGCGTCGCGATGATCGAAGACATCCGCAGCCAAGATGACAAGATTATCCTGCCCATTGGCCTAAAGTCCGGTGCCAATTGCCGTAAAGCCGGAGAGGATATCAAGCAGGGTCAGTTGCTTTTGGAAAAAGGAACTTATCTGCGTCCCCAGGAAATCGGCTATCTGGCGTCTGTCGGCATGGTGTCGGTGTCGGTTTACAGACAAATCAGGGTGGCCCTGTTTTCTACTGGCGATGAGCTGGTCAATCCCGGCGACCCGGCGTTTGACAGCAGCATTTATGACAGTAATCGCTTTATCCTGTCGGCATTACTCCGTTCCTTCGGATGCAAAGTCACGGACTTAGGCATCCTTAACGATAAACTCGACATTGTACGTCCCGCCCTTCTGGATGCCGCCCGCGATCATGATCTGGTCATCACATCCGGCGGCGTCTCCATGGGCGATGAGGATCATGTGAAAGCTGCCGTGCAGGAAATCGGCCAGCTTCATTTCTGGCGTATTGCGATAAAGCCGGGCCGCCCCCTCGCCCTCGGTCAGATTGACAATACGGCCTTTGTCGGCCTGCCGGGAAACCCCATCGCCGCACTGGTCTGCTGCCTTAAATTTATTCGGCCTCTGATCCTGCGCCTTGCCGGCAGAACAGAAGATGCGCCTCTCTCCTATCAGGCACGGGCTGCCTTTACCATGGGCAAGAAACCGGACCGCACCAAATGGCTTCGGGTCAGATACTCACCCAAAGATAACGCCGTCGGGACAGTTGAAAAATTCCCCACCGACGGTTCCGGCATTCTCTCATCTGCTGTTTGGGCCAACGGACTTGTTGAACTCGGCGATGCGGTGACACAAATTAACGAAGGAGATCTGGTAACGTTCCTGCCCTTCTCGGAGTTGATGAGATGAAGATACTGTATTTCGCCTGGCTGAAAATGAAGCTCGGCATGGCTGAGGAAAATATTGACTGTTCCGATGAGATTACCGACACCGATAGTCTTGTACGTTGGATGAAAACCCGCGGACCGGCATTTGAGGAGGTTTTCAGCGATCTTAACGTCGTTCGCATTGCTGTAAACCAAGAACATGCGCCAACCAACACATCCTTGAAGAATGGTGATGAGGTTGCCTTCTTTCCGCCTGTAACAGGAGGGTAACGTGATCTGGGTTCAACGCGATATTTTCAACGTCGGTGATGAAATGGACAAGCTCACTGCTGGCCGTACGGACATTGGCGCCGTGGTCAGCTTCACTGGTCTTGTGCGCGACGTCAATGACGGCGCGGCGGTTACCAGCCTAACCCTGGAGCATTATCCGGGCATGACGGAACGGCAGCTTGAAAAAATCGAGAGAGAAGCGCAAGCCAGATGGGATTTACAGGCGAGCCTGATTATTCACCGCGTCGGCGAGATGGCTTTGGGCGAGCCTATTGTCCTCGTCATCACCGCCTCTGTTCATCGTCAGCACGCTTTTGAGGCGGCTTCCTTCCTGATGGACTGGCTCAAAACCAAGGCGCCGTTCTGGAAGCTGGAAGCGGGTAGCGACGGTAAATCTGACTGGGTTGGCGCGCGAAAGAGCGACATCGACGCCGCAAAAAAGTGGAATTAGGCATATCGGCCGCCGGTAGCAGGAGTGCTAGAGACGTTTCTGCCGGTCAATAATCCATTCGCCCGCCAGCCGATTGGCCTCGGCGATTTGTATCGGGCTCATTCTCGACATCAGTATTTTATTCATCTTTGGTGCCGATTTATCCCCTTTGGCGCCTGAAATAAGCGACCATTTCAGCGCATCAATACGCACGAGGGAGTCAGAAATCTCCTTCTGCGCCGCATCGGTATCCAGCGCAAC
Organism: Sneathiella sp.; assembly: GCA_002732675.1. Classification (GTDB taxonomy): domain Bacteria; phylum Pseudomonadota; class Alphaproteobacteria; order Sneathiellales; family Sneathiellaceae; genus Sneathiella. The sequence goes on from NVRR01000030.1 coordinate 19,752, forward strand.
TGTCTTGGCATTTTCAAAAATTTCGACAACAACGGTTTCCGCTAGTTCGGTATAGGCGCGCGCGGCCTCATCGGCTTTGAGGGTGCCGGTTAGTAGGCGCACACCAATGAGGAATTTTTGCTCTTGGGTGAAGATGCGAGCACGATCCAGCGAATCTTCAAAACCTGTTGCCAGTTTTAGTGTGGCGCACAGGCCGTTGCTGAAATCATCCATTTTGAAGGATGTTTCGAAAAAAGCTCGATCCAATAAAGCATCAAGAATATGTGGTCGGCGGGTAATAGTGGCAGCAAGCCGTGGCGCCGCGCCCAAAATAATCGACAGTAATTTGAGTAGATCAGGATTGGTTTTAAGCAGGGAGAACAATTGCAGCCCGGCAGGCAGGCCCGCGACAAACCGATCAAAGCCGGACAA